>JAGRAB010000024.1 GCA_020435085.1 Bdellovibrionales bacterium
GAGAAACATCTTTTAATTCTTCAATTCCAGCATCTGATAACCCTTCTAAGTGCTTATGCGTATTTATTTTTTTACCCGTCGGAATAATTAAAAAATCAAGATCTTTAAAGGGCCATGATTTTTCAGTCATTGTTAAAGGAGCCGTGGCCACCTGGCAAATGCCTCCTATACTTTGTGCAACAACATCTCCCCCACTCGGACGAGTGGACTTTTCTTCAAATAAAGAATGGTAATCTTTTAAAATTTGCGAAAGATCCAGACCCTCAGTGAGCCTTGAAAATGGCACTTGATCGAGAAGTGACCACGCCCACGCCAATAAGAACTGCGCACTTGAAGCCCCAAAACCACCGCGCCCTTGATGGGGATCAATAAATTGAAAATCAATCTTTTCAAATGCCTCTCGATGAGTTCTTGCCCACTGACCAGCAGGGCTATTGGGATGAATATTTTCACAACGCCCCTCTCCAGGAGTCGAAATGATAACTTCAAATCTTGGCTCTGTATTTGCGAGGAGTGCATGCCCTCCATGAAGAATTGCATACTCCCCAACAAGAAAAGTTTTTGATGGGGCCGTCAATCGAAGTTTCAAAATACTCTCCTTTTATCGTTGCTCGTTAGGAGTCAAAGTCGATGCCCCTGAAGATGAACGAAGATCTCTTAAAATATCTATAGCATTCGACAATGAGATTCTTTTGTGAAGAGATAAGAATTCCTCTAATTTTTTCTGAACAATGGGGGATTCTTTCTCACTGGCTCCTGCACCAATGGTTAAATTTTTAATATGTAACTTCATATGGCCTTCGATAATTCCCACTGTCGTCAATGCACGAAGAGCACCAAGGTTTTGTACGAGGCCTACCGCCGCACAAATGCGTGAAAGTTCCTCTGCACTAGATACTGAAAGCATACGAAGAGCCATTGTCGCTGTAGGATGTAGTTTTGTCACGCCACCAACCACACCAAGCACAATCGGAGCAACAAGTTCTCCCACAAGGGAGTCTCCACGTCGATACCACTGAGTCATCGATCGATAGCGACCATCACGAGCGGCAAAGGCATGTACCCCTGCTTCTACAGCTCTCCAATCGTTTCCTGTTGCAATAAGAATAGGATCTATACCGTTCAATACACCTTTATTATTTGTCGCTGCCCGATAAGGATCTTGCTGAGCAAACAATGAGGCTTCCACAATGCGATTCATCAGCTCTGCCTCAATCCCTGTCATTGTCACCGTGGCTTTTGTCAGTCGTGTATCCACAAGGTTGGATAAGATACACATTGTCACTTTTTCGCCAGTCAATGCTTCGATAGGAGCTTTTAAATATTCACATACCTGGTTCATGATATTGGCACCCATGGCATCACAAGCATCGGCTTCAACATGAACAACGGCCATATCTCCCATATTTTCAACATCGCTCCGTGAGACTCGACGAATTCGGATGTCCATCACACCACCGCCACGCTTCACTAAGCCAAAAGCGACTTCACGGTTCACTTCATTAATAAAATTTTGCTTATTTTCTAAAATGATTTTTTCAAACTTTTCAAAGTCAGAAACTTTCGCAACTTGAATCTGGCCAATAATATTTTTTCCCAAAATCTCAGTACGAATTGACCCATGTTCTCGAATCCACTTAGCTGTTTTAGAGGCTGCAGCAATAATTGACGTTTCTTCAACGGCCATAGGAATCACATAGGCTTGATTATCGATGACAAAATTAGTCGCAACACCCAGAGGAATTTGAAAATAACCAATCACATTCTCTACAAACTTCTCAGCAAGCTTTGTGTCTTTTAATCCACCACTTTTTAAATACTTAATATCTTCAGCACTTAGGGCCCCCATTTTTTGGAGTCGTGAAAACCGTTCTTCACGAGTCAGTTTTGAAAACCCTTGAAAGAGCTCCAACATTTTGTCGTTCATCGATTCTGCCACTGTATGACCTCTTCATTTTGCTGCAAATCTTTTAAAGTTGCTGAACCCGTGCAAAATAATGCTGTTCTTAACTCAAGCTCAGTGAGTTCCATAAATCTTTTCAATTCATCCACACCAAGAAGAGCTGCTTGCAGGATTGGTTTCGCAAATCCAACAATATTGGCTCCTAAGGCCACACACTGAGCCGCCTGAAGTCCATTCCTAACACCTCCAGAAGCCCATGTTTCAAAAGGACCACCTATCTCTTTCGCATTTAAAAGAGATTGCACTGTAGAAACTCCCCAATGCGAGAAAGCTTTTGAAAGACTTTGGTAGACGTTTTCATTTTGATGTCGGTTGCCCTCAATACGCCCCCAATGAGTTCCACCAAGCCCACTCACATCTACAGCCTGAACACCGGTTTCTTGTAACTGTCTCAAAGTTGATTTTGAAAATCCACATCCTGTTTCTTTGATAACAATGGGAATCTCTAGCGTCTTAACCAACTTTTCAATCGCCTGCAGCCCCCCTTTAAAATGAGGTGTCCCTTCTGGTTGCATCACCTCTTGAAGTGCGTTCAGATGGATAATGAGTGCAATACCATCGAGAGATTTCACAACATCTGAAACCACCTCGATAGGAGTTTGAATAATTTGTGTTAATCCTAAATTGGCCAACAGCTTTACGTCTGGAGCTTCTTTTCTAATATTTTTCCATTCATTTTCAGCCAATGGATCATTCAATTGACGTCGCTGCGATCCCACACCCATCAACCAACCCCTCTCCTGACAAGCTTTTGCTAATCTCAGATTGAGTGAAAATGAACTGTTGTGGCCAGCCGTCATTGAGGACACCAAAAAAGGTGTGGGAAGCTCAAAACCTAATGTGTGAGTGCGAAGAGAAATGTCATTGAAGTTAAGCTCAGGAAGTGCGTTATGATTTAACGTGAATGAATCAAAACCAGAAAACCCTAGGGCTTCATTTTTCTCATCGAGTGAGAGTCGAATATGATCTTGCTTTCGACCTTCAAATTGTTGAGTGGTTTCTAATGACTCTTGCAATGCCGTCCTCCAAAGATATCTTTAAAGGGAAAGCCTTTGAGCCCTCCCCTTCAAAAATATTTTTTATCTTTATTGAGGCAGGACCTTTTGAACAAGAGCTGTGAAGCCTGCCTTGTCTTTAATCGCCATATCAGACAGAACTTTTCTATCGATTTCAACATTCGACTTTTTCAACGCACCAATAAGTCGTGAATAAGTAGTTCCATTGAGTCGAGCAGCAGCATTGATCCTTTGTGTCCAAAGTTTTCTAAACTCTCGTTTTTTAACACGACGATCACGATATTCATAAACCATCGCACGATCGGCTTTTTCTGCTGCAATGGAATAAGCTCTTGAGTTCGCTGAGTAAAAACCACTCGCTCTTTTTAATAATTTTTTACGACGACGTCTTGCCTTAAAACCTCTTTTAACTCTCATTTTACATGTCTCCTGCTAATTGACGAGTCACTTGGTACATGTTTGCAGAGTCCACGTATTCCATTTTCCCTAAGTGTCTTTTTCTTTTTGAAGACTTATTAACAAGAATATGCCTAAGACCTTGTTGCTTGCGCTTCACTTTGCCGCCACCGGTTGTGCGAAAACGCTTTTTGGCACCGCTATGGGTTTTTAGTTTCACTGTTTTTCTCCTTCTGGAAGGGCGGGTTGATAAACAATCCTCTTTTGAGCCGTTTCCAGTGTTTAAAATGATCTCTCTGTATACAAAATATTTCGCCCCACGGCAAGGACTCATGGGGCTTTTCCGTTGGGGCAAAAGTCTGACTCTTTGAAAGAATTACATAGTACTATTCAATTCATTATGCGATGTGTTATATCTCATTGAACTCATAACACGAGAGACCTATGAAAACTTATTTATTTACTGGATTCCTATTATTTTCTTCACTTTCTTTTGCCACTGAATCGACGTCCTCTGCCTCTACCCGTGAAAACTTTCGTTTTGGCCAAGCCGTGAGAGAGTTCCTTGGAGTGAACGAACTCAATCTTAAAGATGAAATCGAATGCCTGGAATCAGACCTCTACACAATTCTCACTCCTATTGTGAATGGCAGTCGGCAAACGCTTCGCTCACTGTGGTTGGGTTGGAATTTGGAAAAAACAGCTGAAGAATACTGCATTCCTGAAACTGTAAAAATCCAAATAGAAGTTATTAATGGCAAAGAAAAACGAGTGCTTCGATGTCATCTTCGAGCAGATAATAATAGCTCTCTCTTTGGGTTTTAAAAAAAGCTGACCTAATAATAAAAATAGGTCAGCTTTAATACCTACATAGATTATTTTTGAGAAACCGCTTCTAGATTTTACTCAAAGTCAGACGCTTTATAAGCATCAATAATTGCACACGCCCCTGTTGTAGAAAGTGTTTCTGTAAGAACAACAAACTGAGCTTTGCGTGGAACCTGAAGACCACCTGTATTTTCTTGTCCTACGACAACATTGTAAACTTCATGATTTTGAAATGCGAACTCTGCATTTTTAGTTACTGATTGAACGACCAATCCTTCATTGAGCCACCCACTGATTGTTGTTTTAATTTCTTGCTCACAAGAGAGCATGCTTGCATTTGCAAAAGAACCCATAGCTAATAATGCTGATAAAATAAGTGTTTTCATAATTTTCCTCCATTAAGAAATCAACTGATTGAGTTCTACATATAGAGAATCTGTTCAATTTAAAAGTACAAACAATATTCATTGACAAAATTCCAAGGGATCTGTCTACACTTCGTCGATTTCAAAAAAATCATATGTAAAAATTTCATAAGATTTTTCATCGATAGCAGCATTTAAAAATTCAAAGTTTATTAGGGTTCAAAACTCACAATTGATATGAAGCCTCAAACAAAAAAGACGAGGCTCATATCAATTTAAGTAGAGCCATTTATAGGCTTAAGCTTCTGGTTGAGTATTTGTTTTTAAATACTCTTTAATCTTTACAGAGTCTGGTGCCATAAGAACAAACATCTGGCGGCCTTCTATTTTAGGTGGGGTTTCTACAAC
>JAGRAB010000025.1 GCA_020435085.1 Bdellovibrionales bacterium
ATTCTCTCTCGTGAAGATGGCTCACTGGCACTGGATTTTATTTTTGCCTTTACATTGATCTTTGGTTTTACTGTGGTGCTTTTTTCATTTGCTATTACATTAAGTGCTGTAGAAATGACTCAATACCTGACCTTCTCGGCGGCACGTGCTTTTTATGCAGGCCATATCACCGTTAAAGATCAAACTCAGCAAGCAAAAAACAAATATGAAGAGCTTTTGCAAACTGATGCCTATGCCTTTTTAAATAAAGGGACTTGGTTTGAAATTCTTCCTTCTCCTTTTGTGGGCAATGCTCCAGAAACGATGCAAGAGCTCAGTCAATATGACCAGGGGGGAGAACCCAATCGCTTTGAGGGTGTTGTTACATTCTTTGTTGCTCGAGTACTTTCTTACAGTTCACCTTTTTTTGGAAGCACCGACCCCGATGGTGATGGCCGTGGCAGCAAATTTTCTACCCATATTGGCTCTTATCTTGGCCGAGAACCAACAACTGAAGAATGTAAAGCTTTTACAGAACAACGCTGGAAAGCTATTCGAAATCTCGATGTCGCTAACGGTGGAACTTCATATTCAACAGGAACCTCTAATAACGACTATGTCGTGATAATGGACAACGGATGCTAGAAACGAATTTAAAAATACCCTCTTCTTCGTTTTTAAGACCATTAAACAATGAGCGTGGTCAGGCCATGCTTGAGAGTATTCCTTTAATTATTTTCTTTGTGATCTTTTTTGCCTATGGCATTGGTCTTTTTGGTGTGATTCACTCTGGAATTTTATTTTCCATTGGTGCGCGCAGCTATGCCTTTGAAACCTTTCGTAATCGCACAAATACAAATATTTTTAGATATTCTGCCAATGCAAACGAAGAGAATCTTTTTTACTATAGTCGCATTGGATTTCGATTTCATACTGTCTACAATGGTGAGAATACAAACGTTGATAAAATTCGAGCCACATCACGCCCGATTCTTTATGGCCTTGCAAGAACACCTCAAGGTGATACTCCCAATGTTCATAATAATAATATTTACACTGATATTAAAGAGGGCGAACGAAATAAAACCGTAGGTGTAGACCCAGCATGGTTGATGATTGGTTATGGACTTTGTATTACTGCCGAGTGTGGCGCGAAATAGAGGAGAATGCACGTGAATAATAATGAAACTCGTACACTTTGGATATCCGTCTTTGCAGCACTTTTTGCCGTGTTTTTATTATATAGTTACACACAAGAAAAAAGTGCTGAATTAACTCGAGACTTTGGAACAAAAAAAACCATTGTCATTGCATCTGAAGACATTCCTGAAATGGCAACTATTAACGAAACAATGTTGCAAATGGTTGAGAGGCCAGAAAAATTCGTTGAACCAAATGCTGTACTCAACGCCGAAGATGCCGTTGGACTTGTTGCCCTTGCCCCCATTAAAAAAGGAGAGCAGGTTCTTCAAAGTAAAATTATGAAACCAGGGCCTGTGACTGGCCTCTCTCTTCAAGTGGCTCCGACAAAGAGGGCCGTATCAATACCTATTGATGAAATGCGTGGGGTTTCTAAGCTCATTAAACCAGGAGATCGGATTGATCTCATTGCCGCCGTCGATGTGGGTGCTGGGCAAAAACAACAAAAAGAAGTAAAAACTCTTCTTCAAGATGTGCCTGTGCTTGCAACTGGTCTTCGTGTAGCCAATGAACTGCCTCGCCTTTTTGAAGAAGTTGGAAATCAAATGTATACTCAGAATTTAAAAAGCGACACGACATATTCCACAATCACAATTGAAACTTCGCCTGAAGAAGCCCAGGAGCTGATTTATATTTTAGCAACTAATCCAGGGGCTTTATTTGCGACATTAAGACATCCTAGTGACCGAACAAAAACAATTAAATCAAATACAACAATTGATTCGCTCTTAGATCGTGTGCCGACATCTCTTGTAAAAAAACAACTTCCACCTCAGCCAGCACCGCAGCCACAACCAAAGAAAATTAAGAAGAGAAGTGGTCCATTTAAAGATTTATAAATATTAAAGCGTACAAAGGATACATTATGATCCAAACGTTAAAGTTATTAAAATTAAACAACCCTCTTGCGCAGGCGTTTTTGTACGTTGCTTTATTTTTCATATGCCTTCCTTTCAGTTTTGCAAAAGAGACTGACCAATTAGATCTCTATGTGGGAATTTATAGGGATATTGAAATTCCAAAGGCGAGTTCTGATATTCAGCTCAAAGGAACTTTTCGTTCTCTCACAAAAGTACAATTTAACCCCCAAAGCCAAGTTCTTCGTTTTTATCCTCGCAAAGAAGGGACTGGTACTGTTTTAGTAACAAATAAAAACAGTGGTGATATATTATATGAATTTACAATAAATATTAAAAAAACAGACCTCAAACGAGTCGCCCGTGAAATTCAATCTCTTCTTAATAATATTGAGGGGATTAGTATTAAAATATTAAATAATAAAGTGATTGTTGATGGACAAATTTTACTCCCCAGCGACATGAAGCGTATTCACAGTGTTGTTAAACAATATGGTGACTTAGCAACAACACTTGTAACTCTTAGTCCTCTGGCTCAAAATAAAATTGCTGAATTTATTGAAAGAAAAATTGATAATCCAGAAATCAGCGTTACAGCAACAAATCAAAAATTTATTCTCGAAGGTTTTGCCAACTCCGAAAAAGAACGGGATAAGGCTGAAATTTTAGCAAAAATGTATGTTCCAGATGTTATTGTTGATGAGGCTGTTGCTGATAAAAAGGTTTTAGAGAGAAAAGCAGATATCGTTATTAACCTCATTCAAGTACGCCCTCCACCAGAAGCTGCACCTCCCAAAATTATTCAAATGGTTATTCACTATGTAGAATTACAAAAAGACTACACAAAAGGATTTCGATTTCAATGGACTCCTGACGTGGGTGATGGCTCTACCTTAAATTTTTCTACTGGCGGAAACTCTCCCGGCGGTGTGATGGCAACATTAACAGGAACTATTTCCAACTTACTGCCAAAGTTGAATTGGGCCAAAGAGCATGGTGTCGCTCGCGTTCTTCAAAGCTCCAGTTTGATTGTTGAAGATGGAAAAACCGGCGTTTTGAACTCAATTACTCGACTCCCTTATCAGGTTGTTAATGGACAGGGACAGCCTTCAACAAACTTTGAAGAGACGGGATTAAAAACAAATATTACTCCACAGGTCATGGGAGAACGGTCTGACTCCGTTAAGTTAGCAATGAATTTTTCAGTAAAAAGCTTGTTGAGTTATTCCGACCAAGGTCCATTAACCGCGGCACGAGAAATTCAAACAACAATTCACGTACAAAGTGGAAAAAGTGCTGCTGTTGGTGGGTTAATTACCAGCGATCAAGCAACGAATTACAATAAGCTTCCCGCGAATGCGAGCCGTAACCCAATTATTTCATTATACGCCTCTAAAGATTTTAGAAAAAACCAAAGCCAGTTTGTTGTATTCGTTACACCTATTATTAAAAGCTCTGCCAGTGCTGGGTCAGAAAAAATTAAAAGCAAATTCAGGATTCCAAATTAATTATTGCTCTTAGACATTCGTCTGGAATTTACTCGCACACGCAAAAGACCGCCCTGATCGTTTATTCTTATTTTTCTTCTTCCGATAAGTTATTGAATTTGTGTGCTTATACCAATTTCAATAGGAGTCTTGTGTTTTGAGCATTCACCCCAATTGTCATTTAATCTGTGTTATGGGCGGAAAAGGCGGCGTCGGGAAAAGTGTTTTTGCGGCAAACTTGGCTGCCGCCACTTTAATGGAATTACGCACATCTGTACTGCTTTTAGATCTTGATAGTAAAAGTGCTGGCGATCAAAACATTATTACAGGCATTCGTCCGCAGAAAACAATCATGGATCTCAATTCATTTTCTGGAAGCCTCAACCCACAAACGCTTAAGCCTTTTATATCAAAACATCAAAGTGGACTTCACTACATGGGTGCCGTGCATGGACCTGAGCAAACACTGCAACTCAATGCCGATATTTTGCAAAAGCAAATTTCAATTATTTCTCAATCTTTTAAATTTATTATTGCAGACCTCGGCAATGAGATTGGTCCCGCACAGTTGGCCCTTATTGAAGGCTGTAGCGCACTCCTTATGGTTACAACACCAGAGGTTCTTGTTGTAAATCAAACTCGAAGAGCGATTCACGATTTAATGACTCAAACAGTTCCTGGAGAACTCATTCATATTGTTATCAATAAAGCCTCTCGCTCAGGACTCGATCCTCGAGCTGTCAGTCAAAGTTTACGTCGCCCCGTTGTTGGCGTGATTGCTCAAGATGATGTCCTTGCATATCAGGCATTACAAAATTCAACTCCTTTTGTATTGACTGCAAATAATTCTCAAATTTCAAATAACTATCATGAAATTGTACGAGCTCTTACCGGTGGACCATTACAAAAACTAAAAGCGTTGAGTCGCCCACAAAATTTAGCTCAAAAAACAATTGGTACGCCTGACTCCTCGCCCGCAGGAGGCCCCACGCCCTCTGCCCATTTAAATAAAAAGGGAGTTCCTCAACTTGATGCTCATACTTTACTTAAAATGCAAATTCACAGTGAGCTTATTAAAGAAATGGATCTCAAAAAAGATCTTTCACAAGTAAAAGATGATCCTGTAAAAGAAAAAGAACTTCGTGATAAAACATTACGAACAATTTCTATGCTCGTTGACAAGTTGGGACAAGGCCTTTCCAGAGAGGAAAGATCTTCAACAATCAAAGAAGTCTTAGACGAGGCTCTTGGTCTTGGCCCACTTGAAACATTACTTGAAGACCCTACCGTCACAGAAATTATGGTGAATGGCGCGAAAATGATTTACATAGAAAAATCGGGACGCCTCCAATTAAGTCCAGTGACGTTTACAACAAACGCTCAACTGCGAAACGTCATTGAGCGCATTGTCACCCCTCTTGGTCGTCGCATTGATGAGAAAACCCCGTATGTTGATGCTCGCCTTGCCGATGGAAGCCGGGTTAATGCCGTAATCGAACCGCTTGCCATTGATGGACCTGCGGTTACCATTAGAAAGTTTCCGACAGATCGGATTGTTGCTGATGACTATGTCACCCGATTTAATTCTATGACTCAATCGATGATTGATTTTTTAAGAATTTGTGTTGAACAAGGGCTCAATGTTGTTATCTCTGGTGGTACTGGTTCTGGTAAAACAACTCTCCTTAACGTCCTCTCCACTTTTATTCCAACACGTGAACGTATTATTACCGTTGAAGATGCTGCTGAATTACAACTAAAGCAGGAACATGTTGTTCGCCTTGAGACAAGACCTGCGAATATGGAAGGCACTGGTGAAATCACCATACGAGATCTGATTCGAAATTCGTTACGTATGCGACCAGATCGTATTGTTGTTGGTGAGTGCCGTGATGGGGCCGCTCTTGATATGTTATCTGCAATGAATACAGGGCATGATGGATCAATGACCACCGTTCATGCCAATAGTCCTCGCGAAGCCATTTCAAGGCTTGAAACATTATGTATGATGGCAGGGATGGATCTACCGGCTCGTGCCATTCGTGAACAAATTTCGAGTGCCGTTAACCTTATTGTGCAAATCAGTCGTCTTAGCGATGGGAGCCGTAAAATCCTGAGCATTACTGAGGTCGTTGGAATGCAAGGGGAAGCCGTAACGCTTCAAGAAATTTTCAGATTTAAAGAAGAAGGCTTTGATAAAAACCGTAAGATTATTGGCCAATTTCAAGCTATGGGAATGATTCCAACTTTTATAGAAAAGTTTGAGCAACGTGGAGTGAAAATTCCAAGAAATCTTTTTACTTCTTCTGGAAGTAATACCCCTGGAGCGTCACAACCTAAAAAGAGTGGGCCAACACCCGTTCGTTCACAAAGATTGGCTCCAAGACCAACTGCTCCCAACTTAGTTAAGAAAAAAGTGAGCGGAGAGGATCAATAATGGGATTTCTAATTAGCAATGAATATATTCTCATTCCCTTATTTGGGCTTGCTGTTTTTATTTTTTCTTACCTAATGTCAGATCGAATTATTCATTTTCTTCATGATAAATCTTTAGGAAGTCGCGAAGAAGTTCTACGCCTTATGGACCTCATGTTTGTCGAAACCGATCAACGCAAAGTCACCATCGGAATGCTATTGATTTCATTTGGGCTTGGGTCTCTCGTGTTTTTGGCAACTTGGCCGAATATTGTTGTTGGACTTATTTTTGGATCTGTTGTTACGGCATTGGGGTGGACACTGCCAAAGTTTATTGTGACCTCCATGTGGGAAAAACGCTGTACCCGCTTCACAGACCAGATGGTTGATGGACTAACGATTATGTCTAATGGAGTGAAAGCCGGTTTAAGCATCACTCAATCGATGGAACGTGTTTGCTCAAATATGAGCGGCCCTATTGTTCAAGAGTTTAATTTAGTTCTTAATAAGCAACGACTCGGTATGCCCCTTGAACAAGCATTAAGTGAACTTGGTGATCGCATCCCTAGACAAGATCTACAAATGTTTGTGACCGGTGTGAATATCTTAAAAGAAACTGGTGGAAACCTAGCTGAAACGTTTACAACCATTGTGACTGTGATTCGTGAAAGACAAAAGATCGAAAAGAAAATTTCAGCCATGACACCTCAAGGTGTTATGCAGGCTGTTATTATTACTTTAGTCCCGTTTATTTTACTTGGTGTTTTTTTAGTCGTAGACCCCAGTTATGTTGAACCTCTATTCACCAAGCCTTTAGGATGGTTCGCACTCTTCTTAATGTTAAGTTTGCAAGTAATTGGTGGAGTCATCATGAAGAAAGTTGTTACAATAAAGGTCTAATAAGTACGTTTTTAAGGAGACCACATGAGGGGAATTTTAAGTATCTTTGCGGCCTTAACAATCGCACCCGCTTACGCCATTGTTGATATGAAAAACGCAAACTACGCTCACACATTCACTGACATTGAAGTGCCCGGAACGGGGTATGATTTAAAGGTAAAAAGAACTTATAATAGTCGATCATTGTTTAGTGGTGTTTTTGGGTTTGGTTGGTGTTCTGAGTGGGAAACCTCTCTCACTGTCACTGCCGAGGGTTTTTTACGAGTTGTCGAATGTGGAGCTGGCTTACAGCTGACGTATAAACCAAAGCAATTTGATAAAAAAGCTGTAGAAAAAACTATTGCACGTATTCTTGAGGAAGTTAAAAAACGCAACCCTAAAAAACCAAAGTCATTTTTTAGCAATCTAGAAAATAATATTCGTAATGATGAACTTCTTCGCCAAGACTTTGAAGAAAAATTAAACTTGCGCGGAAATGTTGCAGATAATGTAAAGTATATTGTTGATGGACGAGATAATGAGTTCATCATAAAAGCAAAAGGTTCATATACTCGCACACTCACGGATGGTTCAAAGCAAAAATTTAATACTCAAGGCCAGCTTGAAGCAATGTATGATAAAAATAATAATTACCTCAAATTTGACTACTCTGGTAATCAGCTAACATCTGTCACAGATAACTCTGGTCGTAAATTAACGATCAAATACTCTGGGGCCAATAAAAAAGTAAGCAGCATTCTTGGGCCGAATGGCATGAAGTCTTCTTATACATTTAAAGGCGAAGACCTTGCCTCGATGACAAATGCTTGGGGCAATAGCTTTAGTTATGTTTATGACGACCTCCATAACTTAACTAAAATCACATACCCTGATAAATCCACTCGAGAATTGACTTATAACAAAGATAAAGACTGGGTGACCTCATTCAAAAATAGAAAAAATTGTTTAGAAAAATATGAGTATAAATCTGATAAAAATGATCCTATGAACCATTATTGGTCTAATGTTGTTAAACTCTGTGGAAAAGAAGTAGTCAATAAAAGTACTTACGAGTTTTGGCATAAAGACAAATTTGATGGAACCGGTAAATTTTTATATCGCGTAAAATCAGACGTTAATAGCGATGTCACTGACATTGTCTATCATGAAATATTTGGCAAACCCATTTCTGTCTCAAGAAACTCCACCCATGTACAGTATGAATATTACGATGATGGACGGGTAAAATTAAAAAAAGAACCTCTCCGCGATATGGCTTTTATTTACAAAAATAAATGTGAAAAAGTCAGCGAAGTTAAAATAGAGTACTTTCAACCTGTCGAGAAAAAAACAAAAGGAAAGAAACTTGCCCAGGCAGAAAAAAGAAAATCATTAAGAACTATCACAACAAAGTTTATGTACGATAATAAACACTGCAATTTAGTTTTTGCTCAGAATTCAATTGGTCAAACGGCACAGTTAAGTTATGACAAAAGCGGGCGAATTTCTGCAATCAAGGATCAGTCTAAAAAAGTTGTGACTATCAAGTATGAATCTCGCTTTGGAAAGCCTTCTATTGTTTCACGCCCTGGGCTTGGAACAATTAAAGTGGCTTACGATCAAAATGGAGATGTAAAAAACGTTGATAGCAAAGATGGACCTAAAGTTGCCGTGCAAGTAGCAAGTATTTTTAATAACCTCTTAGATATCATTGCGCCGGCAACTTCGGAAACGCCTTTATAAG
>JAGRAB010000292.1 GCA_020435085.1 Bdellovibrionales bacterium
TTTTTATGAAGCCAATTCAATATAAATTATTATTTCCAAGAGTGGATCGAGAGTTACTTCCTCTTGAGGAGAAGTTTATCATTACTGGTGAAAGATATATTCACGCGGAAATTGTCGTTAAGAGAAACTTTGAGGAGTGTCAAAAGACGGGTTATTTCTCTTTTGGTAAAGGAGGAGTCTCCATGCGTTTACCCTCTGATTTTATTGGAGCCATCGGTCATACGTATAAAGTATCTTTTAAAAACAAGAGTGAATATATCATTATTCAATTATGCTGGCAGGAAAAGTTGAATGACAATGAACTTATTGTTGGTGCGGAAATTTTAGAATCATCAGAAAACCTCCTCAATATTATTACCGAAGAGGTTTTGAAATTTCCTGGCTATGCAACAATTCCACTAATGAATAAAAATTAACTTTACAGTATGATAGGACACACCCTAAAGCGTTGCGGGCGATTCAGAAAAGGCCTTTTCCTTTTCAACAGAGGTTCTAGGCCCAAATTGAGCGAGCCTTTTTCCGGCTTCGACATCAGTAAATTTCACAAAATTATCTGTAAACATTTTTGCTAATTTATTGAGGCTTAAGTCATAAGCATTAGCATCTTTCCAAGTATTTCTTGGGTTTAAGATTTTTGAATCTACCCCAGGAAGGCTTTTAGGAATGAAGAATTGAAAAATTGGGAAGCTTTCCCATTCTGTGTTTTCAATAGAACCATCTAAAATAGCGTCAATAATTCTTCTTGTATCTTTGATGCTCATTCGATGTCCAATACCATAAGCTCCTGATGTCCATCCCGTGTTCACTAAATAAGCCTGTGCATTATGAGTTTTCATTTTTTGAGAGAGAATATTTCCATAAAGAGTTGGGTGTACGGATAAAAAGGGCCCACCAAAGCAAGGTGAAAATGTGGCTGTTGGTTCTTTGATGCCAATTTCTGTTCCCGCGACCTTTGCAGTGTAGCCACTCAGGTATTGATATTGAGCTTGTTCAGAATTTAGTTTGGAGACTGGTGGAAGAACACCAAAAGCATCGCACGTAAGGAAAATGATCTTTTTAGGGTGTCCAGCCACAGATTTTGGCTTCACAATATTTTCAATATGATAAATAGGATAACTCACTCGGGTATTTTCTGTTTTTGAACTATCTGAAAAATCAACGTTTCCTTCATTATCAATAGTGACATTTTCTAAAAGAGCATTCCTTCTGATTGCATTGTAAATATCTGGCTCATTTTCTTTTGAAAGGTTAATGCATTTTGCATAGCAACCACCTTCAAAATTAAAAATACCATCATTATCCCAACCGTGTTCGTCATCTCCAACGAGGCGTCGCTTTGGATCTGCAGAAAGAGTGGTTTTTCCCGTTCCGGAAAGGCCAAAAAAGAGAGCGGAGTCACCGTTTTCGCCCACATTTGCGGAGCAATGGAAAGAGCCAATGCCTTTTAGTGGGAGAAAGTAATTCATTATAGAGAAAATTCCTTTTTTGATTTCTCCCCCATACCAAGTGCCGCCAATGACAGTAGTTCGTTCTTTTAAATGAGCAGCCACAAAAACGTCAGATCGCAACCCGATATCTTGATAGTTTTTTGCCGATGCTTTACACGCATCGAGTATGGTCCAATCAGGAGTGAAGTCTTTTAGTTCCTCTTCCGTTGGTCGAATAAACATATTTTTTGCGAAATGGGCTTTCCAAGCCACTTCGGTAACAAGTCGGACACTCAAGCGTGAATTGGGGTTTGCCCCACAAAAAGCATCAACAACATAAAGAGTTTTTCCATTGAGTTGTTCAAGAGAAATCTCTTTCAATTGTTCCCATTGATTTTGATTCAGAGGGTGGTTATCAGATCCACTTCCTGCCCACCAAACGTTTTGTTTGTTTTCATCATCAATGACAATGTATTTATCTTTTGGGGATCGACCTGTGAATTGACCAGTATCCACTGTGACAGCTCCAAATTCAGTGAGATAACCTTGAGCCCATTCACCCTCAGGGGAGTGAGTTTCATGTTCGAAAAGAAGTTCATAACTTGGGTTATAAAAAATTTGGTCTGCAGATGTAATTCCCAATTGATTTAAACCAAGGCTTTGTGGTGTTACATCACTGAATGACATTTCCGAACTCCTTTTTTAAGATCGATAAAATTTAAGTCGAAATTTCCATTATTTGAAAGCGGTAGAAGTATCAAATTTGTTCATTTAAGTATAGGAATCCGATACTTTTTTATCGATTTTAAGAACAGTTAAAGATGGCCTGAGAAGAGTGCTCAAGTTATACTTAAGACATTGTAATTATTTAATAAATTTTCATTTTTAAAAGAAGTGTTGAGCGGACTTTTCTGCGCCGAATAAATTTTTCATACTAGGAGCTGTGGAAAATTGATCTGCGTTATGAGAGATTGTGTTCGTAGTAGCACGATAAATTTTC
>JAGRAB010000293.1 GCA_020435085.1 Bdellovibrionales bacterium
GAACCCGCAATGGCGTTAATAAGTGATGACTTACCCGCATTTGAACGACCGACCATCGCGACCTCTAATACACTTGCCTCAGGCCAATCTTTTGCCAAAACTGCTGTTTTAATAAACCGAATTTGCATGTAAATAAGATATCATAATCTCAAGCCAATACACAGGGATTCAATGCCTCAAGCGAATAACTTTTTCAAAAAATTGTGAGAATTCGTCGGACCGGACACTCCTATTCCGAATTTTCGGACGTGAAGCTCAATATGTTCGATTTATAGCTCGGCACATCTATTGAATAATCACTTACCAACTGACCATAGGGGGCCCCAGGTGTTTCAAACTCAAAACCTAGCAACATCACAACAACCAAATAAAAACTTAAAAGGATATCTTCTTCTTCGTCAAAGTGCCAAAAAAGAATTTATCGAAATTCCTGAATTTCTTACAATTGGCCGATCGCCTCAAGCTCAATTTAAAATTGATGATCCTTATGTATCACAACGTCATGCACGCATTGAAAAAAAGGCCGGAGGCTTTTTTATTCGTGATTTACAAAGCCGCAATGGCACTTTCGTTAATGGTGCTCAAATTTTTGAAGCCTTACTCCGAGATGGCGATACACTTCGTATTGGAGAAGTGGATATTTTATTTCACTTTTCTCGAACCGAAGAAGACGACGAACTCAGTCTTACTAGTAAAAACTTCTCATGGAGCCAGCAACTCCAAAAAATTCCTTCTATGGCAGAGTCCGAGCTCCCCGTTTTAATCTTGGGAGAGTCGGGAACCGGAAAAGAGCTTCTTGCTCGGTATATTCACCGAAACTCTCGACGCATACATGGCCCTCTTGTCTCGGTCAACTGTAGTGCTCTTGGTGAATCACTTATTGAAAGTGAGCTCTTCGGACATGCAAAAGGAAGCTTTACTGGTGCTACCCACGACCGCAAAGGGGCTTTTGAGTCTGCTCGAGGTGGCACTCTCTTTTTAGATGAAATCGGCGAGCTTCCTCTTCATTTACAGCCAAAACTTTTACGTGCTTTAGAAAATCAAGAAATACGCCCCGTAGGATCTGACAAAACAATAAAAACAAATGTAAGAATTATTGCTGCCACTCACCAAAATTTAAAATCGAAAGTCATGAATGGAACGTTCCGATCGGATCTCTATTTTCGCCTTCATGTTGTTGAAATACAACCTCCAGCCCTTCGAGATCGAATAGAAGATTTTGAAATATTACTTTATAAGTTTTGCAAAAAAGAAAAGGTTCGCTTTTCTCATAATGCAATTCAAAGTTTAAAAAAATATCGCTGGCCAGGAAATATTCGAGAACTCAAAAATGCTATTCAAAGAGCTCGAGTCTTATATAAAAATGAACTTATTGACGAATTTATGATTGAAAACCTCATTGATCAAGTTCCACCTGTGAATCTAAAAGCTCACCTGGTTGGTATACCTGCATCCATAAAAGACCTTGAGAAAAATATTATTGTGGAATGTCTTGCTAAAAACAAAGGTAACCAAAGGAAAACAGCACTTGAACTTGGAATACCTAAAAGCACTCTTCATGATCGTGTAAAAAGCTATCAAATTAATTTGGATGAACTGAAATAATAGAATACCGCGAGACCGAAACAACACTTTTAAAGTTTATTTAAAAGGCTTCAAAAATGGCAGATTCGAGGCGGCGATGCCTGAGGCGCGGATGCGTACTTTTAAGTACGTCGCACAAGCTGAAGGCGAAGCCAACGAAGAAGATGACGTTTTTGAAGCCTTTTAAGGTTTGGTAATAAAGAATTTGATATAAACATCCTTAACCCACCCCTGAACTATTTTTTGGTTGAGTGCTTTTTTTAAATCTTCTTTCAGGCGTTCTTTGCCTCGATCTGATTGTAATGTTTCGTAGGAAAATTGCTCTGTTACTCTTTGAATAAGATCATGCAGTTCGACCTCTCGACTCTTCACCTCAATGGCCGTATCTTTTGAATCTACCTCAACAAAAAATTCAAAAGCACCCATTGTAAATGCCTCTTGGCCCTCCTTGAGTTTTAAATTAACAATCACTTTCGGAAATAAGTAATTATGTTTCTCTTGGGGAAAGGCTGTTAAAAATGGAACTGTACCGGCCTGATTATCAAATGACCACTCTTTGTCAGCAACTTCACCTAGGTTTTTTATTAATGGGTGATGCAAAAATGGAATCCACTTATTGTCTTTAATATTTAAAATAACAAGACCGACAATAAAACCAAGGCCTAAAATAAACCCAAAAAAAAGGGTTTTTTCAGTACGAGTTTGTCGATCTAAACTTTTTCTTAAAGCTTGCCTTTTTTGTGAAAGAACAAACTTTAGATCTGAAATTAGTTTTTTTAATCGATCTGGTAAAGTTTTGGCCTGATCGATTGAGTTCACAATAAAAAGTCGAAATTGCCCCTTCCAGAGAAGCCAACGACGAGCAATGAACTCTTTGAT
>JAGRAB010000294.1 GCA_020435085.1 Bdellovibrionales bacterium
AATCTCGTGAGCAATACCCCCTGCCATTTCTCCAAGAGCTGCAAATTTTGCAGACTGAGTGATTTGAATTTGTTGTTCTTTTATTTTTTGCAAAGCTTCAAAGCGTTCAAAAGACTCATAGGCACGCCCGACGTAATCTGCAATGGCACCAGCAAAAGTTTGTTCTTCCACTGTCCAGGTATGAAAGTCACCAATATGCTCATTGCAGACAACGCCCATAACGATACCGTTAATGCGAATGGGTGCATCGAGCATGGAGTTGATTCCAAGTGGTTTTAAATAAACTTCACTAAACTCAAATGTTGCAGGGTCAGTATGTGCGTTACTTGCTGGAAGAGTTCGTTCTTCTTGAAGGTATTCAAAGTACTTGGGAAAATCTTTTTTAAAAAGTTCAACTCCAGATGAGTGAAGTTGTTTTGATTTTTCAAAAAGATCTGAGCATATGATAGCAGATTGATCTTCGTTATAGAGCCATATACTTGCGCGATCAATATTGAGAGACTCAGCAGCAACTTCGGTAATAAAATGAAGAGCTTCAGTAATACTTCCTCGATCAACAAAATTGCTTTTATTGAGCTTGAGAAGGGCTTCATTAAATTTGACGAGCGATGTATTTGGGATTTTCTTATTTTCAGGCATATTTATAGAATTCCTCGTCTTTGGTTTTCAATATTTTTTCGGATGTTTGCTAGTGGCATTGAAGTCTAGTTGACCACCTAAAACTGAGGTCTAGCCTAATGAAGAGTGATAAAGGCATTTCCTTTGGAGCAATAAAATGATAGATCAGTGTATTTTCTAGTCCATAATAGAGGGATAAACAATTTTTATTAGGGCGTGTACTCATTTTCCTAGGTGTCGCGAGAAAGTTCAGCTTAAAAGCAAATAAGATGACTTTTGCAGTAGTCTAGGAAAATGAGTACACGCGCATAAAGTAAGGTGAAAATGCCAGAACTACCAGAGGTGGAGACCGTAAAAAGAGGGCTTAATGAGCTTCTCAAAAAACATGAAGCAAAAATTATTGGTTTGAAAACCTCAAAAGAGGCACTTCGCTTTCCTTACCCTAAGGGTTTAAAAAATCAGTTAGAGAACAAAAAAATAACTTCTATTGATCGACGTGCGAAATATTTGCTTTTTATGATAGGCGATGGCCCCACCTTGGTCAGTCACCTCGGCATGACGGGTAATTGGAGAGAATTGCAACCAGGAGAAAATCAATTTCTTAAGCACGATCATTTTCGATTATTACTCGAATCAGGGCATCAATGGATTTATAATGATTCTCGACGTTTTGGGTTTTTGGATATTGTTGATCCTGTTGATTTAAAAACATCGAAGTGGTTTCATCATTTAGGCCCAGAGCCAACGACCTCTAAAGAATTTGATGAAAACTACCTTTTTGCAAAAACTCGTAAAAAACAAGCTCCTATTAAAAATGTTATTATGGATCAAACCATTGTCGTTGGAGTAGGAAATATCTATGCATCTGAGGCTTTATTTTTGGCAGGAGTAGATCCTAAAAAGTTAGCAGGCAAAGTCAGTAAAGAAGAGTGTCGTAAGATCGTTGTCAGTATTTCAAAAGTTTTAAAAGCGGCCATTCGCTTAGGGGGAACGACGATTCGGGATTTTAAATCAGCAGGGGGGAGTGAAGGTTATTTTGCTCAAAACCTTCAAGTCTATGGTCGTAAAGGGGAGTCATGTTTTCAATGTCATACGACAATTCAAAAATCGGTGCTTGCAGGACGAGCGACTTATTGGTGCAAAAAATGTCAAAAATAACTCAAACCTATTGGCCCTATGTAATGATGGCCTATGCGGCATTATTGGGGCTGGGGTTTTTAGATAATATCAGAGGAGCTGTTTTTGAAAACTTAATTGAAGATCTCCATTTAACAGACTCTTATGCCTCATTTTTTTACGTTGTCCCCTCGACAGTTGCCTTTGTAACAAGTTTTTATTCTCAAAATTTTATTGCTCGTTTTGGGCCTGTTCGAGCACTTCGAATTGGGTTATTTTTTATGGCCCTTGGTTTTTTTGCATTAAGTTTTCAGCAGTCTTTTGAATGGATATTGGTTGAAGCTGCTGTTTTTGGATTTGGTTTTGGCATTGTTACTGTGGCTCAGAATGTAGCTATTGGTTTTTCTGCAAGTGAACAGTACCGTCGACAGCTTTTTTCTGGCCTTCATAGTATGTATGGGTTATCGAGCTTGCTAGCCCCTTTGGGAGCGGGGGTTTTATTTTCATTGAATTATGATTGGAGATTTATTTTAGGAAGCAGTGCTGGTTTGCCTGCCTTGGTGCTTATTAGCAGTTTTTTTCTTCCCTTGAAACCATGGATATTGACCCAACAGTCTTCCTCTGAGGCACAAACAAAAAACTTATTAAAAGTTCGTCGTCATATTTTGTTTTTTTCTTTGTCGCTAAGTCTTTATCTTATTGCTGAAATATCGGTTTCTTCTCGTATTGTTGTCTACGTGAGGAGAACTCTGGCTCTCAACTCTGAAGAAGGTACTGTTTATTTAACAGCCTTCTTTATATGCCTTTTTGTCTCACGTCTGTTTTTTACATTCGCACCATTAAAAAAATTAAAAACGACAACTTTATTACAATTAAGTCTTTTATCAGGAGCTTTTTTGTATACTTTGGGACTGACAGTATCAGCCTGGTTTTTGGCTTTGTCAGCCTTGGCAATGGCTCCTGTATTCCCTAGTGCGATGGATTATGTCTCAGATGTTTTTAAGGAGCAAAGACATATTGCTATGGCTTATTGTACAGCCTTTGCTTCCATGACTGTTGTTTTTATGCATTTTTCAGTGGGAATTCTGACGGATTTATTTGGACTTCAAAAAGCTTTGTGGGTGGGACCATTGTCATTGATTTTAGTGAGTGTTTTGCTTAGTTTAGAATTTAAAATTATTAATAAATCTGCTTAGGGGTTTTCTATGCCCCTTAGTGAATAGTTTGTAAATATCGATCAAGAATTTTTCGTTGTTGCTGATTCATCTCTTGAAAGTGAACACCAAATCCTTCGCCTTCATCTTGAAAGCGAACGACTTCTGCTTGGAGTTGAAGCTGCTGAAGGGTTCCTAGTTTGAGTGACAAATTAATTTTTTCGCCCAAATTTAAATGATGAACACCTTGAGATTCAATAAAAGCTCCTGTTTTTGAAATATCTAAAGTGCGACTGACAAACTGTTCGCCTCGAAAGGGAGCAATGCCTATAGGAGCTTTGATATATTTTCTCTCAGCAACTAACCACCAACGAATTTGAGGGTT
>JAGRAB010000295.1 GCA_020435085.1 Bdellovibrionales bacterium
TAATTAAATATAGGAGGATTATATGGCAAACAAAGTCGAAATTTTTAGTGCAGGATGCCCTGCTTGTGAAAGCACGATTGAACTCGTGAATGAAGTCGCTTGTGATAACTGTGAGATAAACATTCTTGATATGAATGATTCATCTGTTTCAAATCGCGCAAAAGAACTTGGAATAGTAAGAGTTCCCGCTGTTGTTGTTAATGGTAAACTAGCTGATTGCTGCCAAGCTGAAAGCCCAACTAAAGAAGGTCTTAAAGCTGCTGGAATTGGTAGCTAGTTCTTTTTCGTTAATTTTTCTGTAAAGCTTTCTAAAGACGGAAGCCCTTTTTGAACTTTCAAGAGGGCTTCTTTTTTTATGGCCTTGCTTGAAAAATTCAATACAGTTGTTCCTGAAATTACTGTAAATAATATTGCAAGAAATATTTCAATTATTGCACGCATGCTATACCTCCTCATTTAGGTTGCGATTAACGATGTCCTTTACAGTTGATTTGTTCCAATTTCCTCCACGCTTTGTGGGGATTTTTTTCTTATTAAGTTGAGTTGCTATGGCCGCAAAAGATAAGCCTTTGTTGCGCAGAGACAACATTTGCTTGATAATCTTCTGCTCACCTTGGTGGGTAACACGTTTTTCACCCTCAATTTTCTCTCCATATTTGGGAAGAGGGCCTTTTCTTGAATCCTTAGAAATCTCTAAGTCCCTAAGAGCATCACTTATGCTTGTCCTTGACCATCCTGAAAATTTAGAAATTTGGTAGCTAGATAAGTCCATTTCCAAATAGAGCTTCCTCAAAAGTTCTTCATTGTGAATTGGCTGTGAAAAGTAGTGAAATACTAGTATAGTTAGGTATGGGGTGCTATTCACCTCCACCAGATTGCGGTGCGCGTGGCATAACGCTTCGTCCACCACACAATCGTTGCAATACCGAGAGCTGTTCTAACAGTGATTATTTGGTCTTTTTTGGCTGAAATGTGGCGTACTCCTGCCTGGCTTTCAGCAGTTACTAGAAAGCAAAGGCAAAGAGAGGCAACTGCGAAATATCGCATATTAGCTCCTTTATTTAGTTTGTTTAAATTAAAAAGATTTGCTGTCTCTCCGGATTACCGCGGTTTAAATAGCAGTAATCTAGCGGGGTTGCTCAGCTTTAAAAATTGATGGTTATTTACAGATATTTTGAATTGAACCAAATTCCATTGAAATATCTTTGCTCAAATTGCCAACAACTGTGATGACATCTGAACTTTTCGATGTCTGTAAGTTTTGGATCAAAAGAGGATTTTTATCTATAATCCTGGCCATTTTATCAGAAAATCCCTCAAAATAGTCTAGAGGATACGTAAATCTATGTTTAGACTCAGAATTACAAAATTTTTCTCGCCATGAATTTAAACCGGAATAAATTTGTTCAAATCTTACACATAAGTAGTCCTCATTGCTTACGTCCCGCAAAGAATTGAGGAAGTCAATATAAGAATCTAAATAGAAATCATGATCTTTAGGTAATGAGGAAATTCCAAGATGAGGATCATATTCCTGGTTAAAAGTATTTTTGAAAAAATCCTGCTCATTTAATGATTTGCCCGTCAGTTGAATCAATAAATCATTTCCGTGCCTAAGGTTTCCAAAATAAGAATTATCTAACGACGTTTGAAGACACAAATTTCCAGCTCTAGATAATCTGCCAACAAATGACGAAAAATCTCTTTCACGCTGCTTGGCCATTAACATTTTTTCTATGGCGTCCGCGCCAATGTATAAGAAATTTATAGATAAAAAATGCTCTAACTGTTTTCTTTTTTCACCGGAGTAAGTGTTTAATAGTTTTTTTAAGGAGTCTTCGAAACTTGAGAACTTATAGCCTTGATTGTCCTGCAAAGAACTCCACATATCTGAAAATGGTACAATGCCATCGTTTAGCATCTTTGACATAGACTCAGTGATGAGAACTTCATTTTCATAGGAGTAGCAATTAGGTGAGTTCCAAGAGGGAGAGATGGATTTGTCTAACTGATCTGAAAAATTAGATTCAAGGTTTGAAAACACATTTTTATCTGCCCAAGATAGATTTGAAAGAGATAGGTTAGTTCCATAGTCTGACAAAACCGAGTACGAAAAATAAGATGCAAATCCCTCGCTAAGTGCCAAATTCGTAGTGTAACATTGCTCTCCACTATGAGGGCCACCTAAATTATCTATAGATAAAAAATCATACATTAAAACATGCCCTAGCTCATGAATAGTGGTGAAAGCAACTCTTGATTCGTTTGCTAAATCAAGTTGAATGAAGTGGTGATCATTTGAAGAAGAGCCTCTTCTTGCGTAAGATTGATTCTGTCCTTCCCTTGAAAAATAAATTTCGGTTCTCTGCGATGTATTTCCCAGTTGGTTCGGAGTCACTCTAGATAGATAGTCTTGAGCAGTATTGACAGCCCATACTGAAGTTAACAATTTTCTAAACATCAGGGTGCTCTCATCAGAGAAGAATTGGCTTTTTACTGTCGGTTTTATAGTTTCACAGGTTTTATCAGATAAAACATCCTGAAGCATTGACCGTTTTATTTCAATGTTCAAAGGAGAGATGTCTGTATAGGGCAATGAATTATGTCCTATCTTTCTTAGGTAGGGTTGAAAATAATCTGTTTTGTTGAAAGGAGCAGGGACTGTTATCAAAAAATGTGTCCCTGGAAATTTTCCTCCATTCTGCTCAAACCTTGAAATAAGTTTATTTCGATTGAACTGCAGTATACCATTTGTGTTTGTTCTTGCGATTTCCCTTAAACCAAAACCAGTGTTTTCATCATACCAAAAAATTTCAAATTCTAGATTTGAAGCAGGCGTTACGTGATTGCCCAAATGATAATAAGGCTGAATTATAATTGAATCACAGTTTTCTGAATTGCCATTGGTTGCCGCTGCTAAATGCGGTGTTAGATAACTGAATACAATTAACAATATATACTTCATAGTCTTTCCGTTGCACTCCAAAAGGGGGAAACAATGCTCCTAAAAATTAATCTACCAACTTGTAGTAAGTTTGATCTTGCACTCCGTAGATCAGTGCGTTGCACCAGTACTTCACAAGTGTCTGATGTACCCTGCCATCACCATCTTTATCTTTCATATGTCCATCAATCAGACAGACTGACTCTATAGCAGTGACTTCGGCACTCTCGTCGATTAATAGTCTTTTTATTCGATCACACTTTGACGGACCATCAAACAAGGGTGGTGGACAATCTGTTGAGAAAGAACAAGATTTAACAAAAGTTTTTTGATCAATTTCACATTTAATACTGACGTCTGCAGATCCTATGTTCCCAGGTATTCTTAGAATCTCAACCCTAGAAACTTCAAAAGGTCTGATATTGGTATTTGGGTATAGTTCTGAAATAAAGCGTTCGGTGCGATTTAATTCTTTATCAGAAAGCCTTTCCTCTATACATAAATCAAAAGAAACTGTGATGTTTTGTCGAGATTTACTCTCGACATAAGAAAATTTCTTTCGTCCATTTTCATCTACGCAGTAGTCGTAAACAAATTCTGGATAATACCAGAACAAATCATCTGGGTACTCATAGTCTCTCAGGATAGTTGTCGCGGATGAGATGTCGTTGATGAAATCATTAAACACTGGTTTCGCAAGCAACTGGGTAGTTTGAAGTGTCATTAAGAACGCTAAAAATATGGTTTTCGTCATATCTAAAATATAAGCAAATCAGATACCTAATTTTTTGGCTTCAAATGGTCGTATTTTGCAGAAAGTGGGTTTAAGTGTCTAAAATCAATAGGATTTGGCCAAAAATGTCACTTCATGCTGCCTGAATTTACGCTTGAATTTACGCTGTTTTCCAGTCCTTAAAGTTTGGTGAGGAAATTTTAAACGAATTCCCATCCAAAGCCAGTGTCTTTAGAAAATTAAAGGTTTGAAACTTTGGGGTTTTCCTTCCGCTTTTGATTTCGGATAAATACTCAGGGCTGACCCCTATGTGCTCAGCGATTTCCTTCTGCTCACATTTTTCTCTTTGAATAATCATTTTAATGAAAAGATTAATCTGAGAGTTAATTGATTTTATCACGAGTTGATCAATTATTTTTCCTTGCGAAGCGGAAAACACAACCTCATTACAATCTTTGCAAGTAATAAGACTGTTTTCTTCAGTAATCAAAACAGAAGGGTAGTCTTTCCAGGGCAAAGAAAGTGTATTTTCTTTAGAAGAAATTAAATTGGTAGAACCACAATTCCTGGTCGGGGAGACAGGATTTGAACCCCCGACCGTCACCACCCCAAGCTAGTGCGCTATTTTACTCAAATAATTGCGCTCCAAAATTCACTGTAATTCTAACCACTTAACTGCCTTGCAATTACCGGTAAAGTCGACCTTTCATTTGACGAAATTCGTCTTTAACTATTGCTTTTCTGGCAGGAGGCGCAATGTCGAAATCTCGAAGATATAAAAAATATGATCCTGCAATTAAGGCGGCTATAGCCATGACTGGTCGAATTGACCTTTTTCCCCATCTAGAAATTCCCCGTATGACCGCAAAGCACTGGGTTCAGCATGGAGGCGACGCTATTGATGACCCAATTACAGAGTCCATGATCGAAGCTCTAAATGATTTACGAATTGAAAGTCTTGAAGTTCAGAAAAGATTGGCGGAAAAAGATGCGATCATCAGATTGCTCATGGAAACCTACCAAACTCTTGGCTTTGAAATTCGTTGGAAACACATCGACGAGCCCCAAAAGAAAATAAAAATCTTAGATGCAATTGAAACTGCTATGAAAACGGCGCGAAGGAATGCTTGCCTCTCTGCTTTGGGACTGTCACTATCCCGTTACAAACGCTGGCGTAGAGAACGCCGTGGTTGCTCTATCGAAAATGTTAAATCTTGCCCAAGGGGAAATGCCAACCAATTGACCCCAAAAGAAATCCTAACTATGCGAGAGCTTGTAACCTCAAAGAAGTTTTCTCACTACCCCATTCGATCACTTCACTTTTATGCAAAAAGAGAAGGACTACTCGTCTGTTCGTACTCCACTTGGCGAAAATATATTGACCACTTCAAATGGAAGCGTCCCAGAAAAAAGCATCGAAAAAGAAAACGAAAAGTCGGAATCAGGGCTACACAACCGAATGAAATCTGGCACCTTGATGTCTCATATTTTATTTTGCCAAATAAAACGAAACTCTACATTCAAGCAATTATCGACAATTATTCCAGATACGTTATTGCCTGGCAGGTCATGGATTCCTATGATGGATCAAAAACTGGAGAACTTCTAAAAAAAGCCATAGGGTTGACGACAAATCCTTCGAATAAAAAATTACGGTTGATAGTTGATGGTGGTGGTGAGAATAGAAGCAAATCCGTCAATAAACTCGAAGAGCGCGGACACTTTAATAAACAAGTGGCAAGATTTGAAATTTCGTTTTCAAACTCAATGGTAGAAACACTTTTCAGGTCTCTCAAACACAACTATCTTTTTCATCAAGAAATCCGATCTCTTACAAGTTTAAAAAAACATGTGGATTTCTGGTTTAAAGAGCACAACGAAAAAATCCCACACACGGCATTTAATGGAGAAACACCGGCGGAGAAGTTCAAAAATTCATGGACTGAAGAAAAGGAGATCAGAATTCTTGTTCGGCAACAGGAAGCAGTAAAACTTAGAATCAAAGAAAACCAAAAGATTTTTTGTGAATCTTGCGAAACGGCTTGATATTTCAGTTTTTGATAAAGTCGACCTTTCTGACAGCCGAACCATTGCTTTTCTTTAGGCAACCTTTTGTGACTTCAAGAAATCGATGATAAGGCACAAATTCTCAAGAGTCGGGTTGCTGTCGTCCTTGATTTAGTGCAAATATTTGATATCCCCAAGTTTTATATGTATAGACAAATGCAGTACTTTTTGCTATTATGTGTTTATTCCCTAATAGGGTTTTAAAAGAGGTTTATATGTCCGCTGCAAAGAAGAAAAAACTCGGTAACACCACAAAAGATGGGATGTTCACCATTAGAACGGCCCCACAAGACAAAGAGCTTATCGAAAAAGCCGCAGAACACGCTGGGGTCTCGATTAGCTCTTTTATGCTTCAATACGCACTTCGTGCAGCTCGTAGAGAGCTTGCAGAAATCGAAAAAACAACATTGTCCGAGCGAGATGCAAGAGCTTTTTTTGAATCTATGACAAATTCTCCAGCTCCTAATGCGGCGTTAAAGAAAGCTTTTAAAGACTACTCAAAGCAAGTAAGAAAGTAGTCTAAACTTAGTGAGCACCTTTGAATTTCATCTTTTAGATAAAAGTTTTGACCGAGATTCCTTTGACTGTGGCATTTCAGAGTTAAATAACTTTCTTAAAGCTAAAGCCCGCCAAAACCAAAAAGCGGGCTTCAATAAAACGTTTGTAGCCATTCAACCCGAAGTTTCTGAAAAGAAAGTTTTAGGCTTTTACAGCCTCAGTATGGGTGAAGTTGATCTTTCTTTGCTCCCCGAAGAGCTAAGAAAGAAGCTCCCTAGACACCCAGTGCCTGTAGCTCGTCTTGGTAGACTCGCCGTTGATGTCACAACTCAAGGGCAGGGCTTAGGGAAACTTCTTTTAGTAGACGCCATGATGAAAGTTCTCTCAGCCTCAGGGTCCGTCGGTGTCTATGCTCTTCTTGTTGATGCTAAAGATGAAACGGCCAAAAACTTTTATCAGAAGTACGGATTTCTTGCGTTCAAAGATGAGCCGATGACGCTATTTTTGCCGCTTGCTTCTTTTCCTAAGTAGCTAATTTAAAACTTCTCGCTTTAAGTTTTAGGGGATTTTTTCTTATCCTTATCATCTGGTCGAATTGACCTTTTCAAAGTTTATGGAATAAACACTCGCCCCTCAAAGGCACGTTTGCGAACAATACCTAAGTTACTGGAATCTGACATACCAGGGGGCACATTAGAGAGAATAATATACTCACCGGGGCCTAAAATACCTGAGCGAGAAATTTGGTAGGTCTTCAAAGGTGGTGTGTGCCGAGATTGGATAAAATAGGGCTTGTCGCCTGACATAACAAGGCTATCATTTAATTTAATATTCCATTGATCTTCAATATCAGTTTCTACCACTTCAAATTTATCTCCAGGGAGACCATAAACTATTTTTACAACTGGGTCGATCGGGGGAGAAATGCGAAAGTAAACGAGATCTCCCCGTTGCACTTGATTGCAGTTGTAATACCCCACATATACTTTGAGGGGCTCACCCTTGTGAATAAGTCCAGCTAAATAATCGTCTGGCATAGTTATCATTTTTTGCTCTTCAACGCAGCGGAGTTCTCCTAATTGGGGGAGAGATTCTCGAAAAAAATAACTTTTATAGAGAACCCAGCTAATTGTGCCAAGCCCTGTAATGAGAAGAAGAATTGTAAAAACAGTGAGTAGTTTATCTTTCCACATACGCTTTGAGTCCTATATATTTTTCCATTTGATAGAACATCCCATAGAAGGGTTTTGTTCGCTTTCGGGAACACACTCTCCCTTTAATGAAAGTTCAATTGCTTTTTCTAACTCTTTTTTTGTTACCTTTGAGAGATCTTTCCATGAATCATCTAAACGACCACGATAGATGAGAGCTCCTTTATTGTTATACAAAAACAAATCTGGCGTGCACACTGCGGAAAAAAGTTTTGCAACCCTTTGATCTTCGTCATGGAGGTAAGGAAAAGGATAGTTCTTTTCCATAGCTCGTTTGGCTAAATTTTCAAAAGCATCTTCTGGATATTCCGTGGCATCATTGGAGCAAATAGCGATGAAATTCACTTGAGAGGCATAGGCCCTCCCTAATTCAATGAGGCGACTCTCGATAGCTTGAACATAGGGACAGTGATTGCAAATAAACATAACAACTGTGGGCTTTCCATTGAGAAGAGCCTTTGATGAGTAGGATTTTCCATCAGTCCCAGGAAGATGAAAATCAGGAAAATGCGCACCTAATTGAACTTCTGGAGTGTATGTTAATGCCATATTTTTTACATCCTCCTCGTGCCTCGAGAAAATAAACTTTACAGTGGGCGAAGATCATTTTTTAAAGAGTTTGCCATGGAATCGTCTCTTTTTCTAGGACGAGATCTCCTTCGGGAGAAATTTCTAAAATCAAACCTGGACGAATGGGGTTGCGATTGAGGGCGCGAACAAGTCCTTCGCGAGCCTCTTCACTGAGCAAAGATTTTGTGCACATATTTAAGGCGTGATTAAAATGTCCAATCAGTTGACTTAAAAATTCATCCCATTTGAAAGTTGAAATATCGTTCCCTGTTCCTAGCTCACTGGTTAAGAACGTTGAGTGTGGAATGTTTTCTGGTTGAGCTAAAACATTCATTCCAAAACCAATAAAAACTTGATGCATACTGCCTCGAGAGACAGACTCTAAAAGAATTCCAGCCGCTTTTTTATCACCAAGATACAAATCATTAGGAGCCTTAAGACTCCAATCAAGACTTGGCCAGGTGGTACGGGCCGCTCCATAAACGGCAAGACCTATTAATGGTGAAGTAATAGGCTGCGGAGGTTGTGAAACTTGAAAGCACCAAGTGCTAAGGAGGTTTTTTCCTTTATTATTATCTATCCATTCATTATTGCCCCGTCCACGACCATGAGTTTGATGGTTAGAAATAAAAATTTCTAGTTCGTGATGGATTTGATAGGCTTCTTTTGCCCAGTCACTCGTACTTTTACATTCTTCCAGAAATTGACACGGAATTTCGTTTGCTTGAGCCCATAGCTTTGTGGATTTGCCAACATTTATTAACTGTTCGTCCACCTAAGCGTTCTCCTTTGACATTCGTAAACTAAAGTCAGCCTGTGGGGCCGAGTGAGTGATAATACCTACGCTGATAAAATCAACTCCAAGTCTTGAAACCTCTCTCACACGGTCAACAGTCATATTGCCACTGGCTTCTGTTTCAATAAATGCAGGAATGATCTCCAATGATTCAGCAATGAGTGAGGCGTCCATATTATCAAGCATGATGCGATCCACTTTTAACTGCACAGCTGTACGTACTTGATCTAATGTAGAACATTCAACTTCAATGGGCTTCTCAGAACTATTTCGTACATCCTTAACCGCAGATTCAATAGAGCCAGCAATATCAATATGATTATCTTTAATCATAATACCATCACTGAGAGTCATTCGATGATTGACGCCGCCACCATCTACCACGGCTTGTTTTTCTAGTTTTCAAAGGAGGGGAGTTGTTTTTCTTGTATCTAAAATTTTACATTTTGTTTCGGAAGTTGCTTCAACAAAAGATCGAGTCAGAGAAGCAATACCCGATAAGTGTCCTAAAAAATTAAGAGCCACACGTTCGGCTTTAAGGAGTTTTTTATTTTCTGATTCAATGAGACAAACAGTTTGAGATTTTAAAAGGGTATCGCCATTTTCAAAATACCAATAAAGGCGCGCCTGAGGGTCCCAGTATTTGATACATTTTTCAAAAATGTGTTTTCCAGATAAAATAAGATCTTCTTTTGCTATTAAGCGTGCTGTGACTATTCGCGCCGGTACTGTCAATGCGTCTGTTGTGATGTCTCCATCAGGGAGATCTTCTTGATAGGCTAGTTGTATGATTTTATCAGTTTCCAACAGAGTTACCTGGGTGATTCAACTTCAATATCATCAAGCAATTTTTTTAATTCACGTTCAATAATTTGTGTTGCAAGATCTGGAACAACCTTCCAAATAACATCTTCAATCATTTTTTTAGCTTGATCTTCAATGACTTTTGAAAGGGCATCTTCGTTTAGTTGAGCTGTAATCTTTTTAAGAGCCGAATCTGGATTAATGAGGTTGGAGCGTGTTCCATTG
>JAGRAB010000296.1 GCA_020435085.1 Bdellovibrionales bacterium
AAAAAATAACGCAAGTCTGAGCAGCGTGTAAGGTGGCACCTATTCAGGGGCGATGGTGGTGATGTAGCGATTGGCAGGGCCTTCAACTTTAAGAACGACCGCTGGCTTTTTAGCATTACGATGTGAGTTGATGCTTGTGTTTCCTGTCGCACCTGGAAAATTATTGATTTTGGCAAGTTCATCGCGCAGAGATTTTCTTGTAAGCTCTTTTGTATTTTTCATAGCAGTTATCAAGATATTCGTGGCATCATATCCGCGAGCGGAGAGTCCATCGGGATTTAAGTGATAGGTTTCACGATAAGCTTTTACAAATTGTTGAACATTTTCATTATTACTTTCAACAGTGAAGTGATTGGAAAAATAAGATCCATTCACAGCCTCGCGACCAATTTCAAAAAGTTGATCGGAGTCCCAGCCATCACCACCAAGGAAGTATGCCTGAATTCCCATAATGCGAGCTTGGCGAGCAATCAAAGCCACATCACGGTAATAACCGGGAAGAAATACCGCTTCAGGTTGTGTTTTTCGGATTTGTTCCAATTGTATCTTAAAGTCTCTATCTCCAGTATTGTAGACTTCATCCATAACGATATGGCCACTTAAATCTTCAAATGTTTTTGTAAAAAATGATGCAAGACCTTTGCTATAATCAGATTTGCGATCTTTTAATACAGCAACTTTATCAACTTTTAAATGTTCACGTGCAAATTTCGCCATAACATAACCTTGAAAAGGATCAATAAAGCAAATGCGAAAAATATAATCTCCGACCTCAGTCACTCGTGGGTTGGTGGATGTTGGAGTTATCATAGGAATTTGAGCTCTTTGAGCAATTGGAGCAATTGTTAAACTCATACCCGAAGAAACTTCTCCGAGAATGGCCATAATATTATTGTCAGTAACCAGTTCGTTCATATTATGAACCGCAGTTTCAGGGTTGCCTCCATTATTTTTAACAATTAACTCAATTTGAATGCCATCTTTTTTTGCCTCTTTAAGAGCCAACTCAATACCTTTGAGTGTATTTTTTGAAAAACTTGCGGTATCGCCAGTTAAAGATCCAACAAAAGCAATTTTAATTTTTTGATCTTTTAAATGATGAGAGCTTTTAAAAAGAAAGCAGCCTGAAATGAGCCCACAGGCCATAAGCACGAATGCCCCAAAGTAAGGTTTCATGTGTTTTCCTTAAGTTGTTGATAGGGGCTTTTTTTAGCAATATTTGATATGGGGGTCAAACCTATATCTCTTAAGAAGATCTGCTTCTTTTATTTGGCCAGTGTATTTGTGAGATCAAGTAGATTTTGACCAATTTGCTTCTTCTTTGAGAGGCAATCTACAAGAGGTTCATAGACCACTTGATTATTTTGCTGACCCACCATAATTCCACTAAGTCCCTGACAAAGTGCATGTACAGAAGCAGATCCTAATCGACTTGCAAGAATGCGGTCCACAGCCGTTGGGGAACCGCCTCTTTGTACGTGCCCTAAGACGCAGACTTTCGCTTCAAACCCAGATTTTTTTCGAATGCTTTCAGCAAGGTCATAAGCACGTCCTGGTTTTCGTCCCTCTGCAGCGATTAATATAGAACTTGTTTTTCCTCGAGCCATCCCTCGTTGAATACGCTGAATGGCTTGATCCACGGATACTGGGTTTTCAGGAATAAAAATTTCTTCAGCACCACCAGCAAGACCGACAGCTGTTGCAATAAAGCCAGAGTCTCGCCCCATCACTTCAACAATAAAAAGTCGATTATGGCTTGCCGCTGTATCTCGAATACGGTCAATAGCTTCTAAAGCTGTATTAATGGCCGTATCAAAACCAATAGTTAAATCAGTACCAGCAATATCATTATCAATCGTTCCTGGAACACCAACGATAGGAAGCTGATGCTCTTTCCATAAATCAAGAGCTCCTCGAAAAGAACCATCACCGCCAATACAAACAATGCCATCAATATCGTGTTTTTTAATTTCTTCTACAGCTTTAGCTCGAGTGGGGGCATTTAAAAACTCAAGACATCTTCCGGCTTTTAAAATTGTTCCCCCTCGTTGAAGTATATTGGCAACAGAACTTGTTTCAAGAGGTTCAATTTCACCATTGACCATTCCTTGATAACCACGCCGGATACCATAAACACTTAAATTTAATTCTGTTCCAGTTCGTACAACAGCACGAATGGCAGCATTCATACCGGGTGAATCACCGCCACTTGTAAGAACCCCAATCTTTTTTATTTGAGAAGTTGTATTCATAGTAAACCTACCATAGTTGAGATTATCTCATAAAAAAAGGCCAATTCTATAAGAATTGGCCTTTTTCCTTTTTATCTTTTAGAAAAATTATTTTCTAAGAAGAGATTTAAATTCTGCACCTGGGCGGAATTTAGGGTACCATGCTGCAGGGATTTTAATTGCTTTACCAGTTTGTGGGTTGCGACCAGTTCTTGCTTTTCTTTTTGCTTTTGTGAAAGTTCCGAAACCAACTAATTTCACTTCGTCACCTTTTTTTACTGCAGTACGGATAGTTTCCATAGTTGCATCAAGCATTCTTTCTGTTTGTGCTTTTGTAAGTTCGCACTCAGTAGCGATTTTTTCGATCAATTGAGCTTTATTCATATGTTTTTCTCCCGTTGGTAAATCATTGTTGTGTTAATACATAAGGAAAATTGAAACGCTCAAAGCCCCCAGTGGTCAATGAGTAATGTTCAAATTTTCTTAAAAAAAACAAAAAATTAAGTGAGTGCACGTATTTTCAGCTAAAATAGAGGCTTTTGAGGCCTTTCCCTTAAGTTTTAGTGGAGGGCTTCTTTACTGGGAAGGTGCTGGGGTGAGAATTGATCCTCAGATTCAGAATCCTCTGGGACCCAAGGACCTTCTGTGGCAGGTTCTTCTGAGGGGACTTTGTATTCTTCATCGGCCCACTTTCCTAAATCAATAAGTTTGCATCTTTCTGAGCAAAAGGGGCGATAGTCATTTTCCAGAAGATATTCAGTTTCTTTCCCACATTGAGGGCAAGGGTATTTTTTTGTCATATTTTTGTTTTAATGAAGAAGTTTTCTTTTTTCAATACCCCTAGTCACAAAAAATAAAAAAGGCGACCTCGGGGGAGAGAGTCGCCAGTAGGGGGTATTGGGGTGTCATCTCACCGGCCTGGCTTTTGGGGGAGGGGGACCAGACCAACGAAAACTTTTAAGTTCTAATAAGAATATAAAGTGGCCGAGCCAATCGCTATCATATTGCCTGGGTCACCGTAGTAGACCGTGATGCCAACACCATTGTTAGCAGTCATATCTACTTTGTTGCCTCGAATTCTGAAAATTTTAGGACCATTGCGCCCATTAATTGTTGTTTGCATTTCAAAACCTGAGTCAGGAACATCATTAATTGCAATTCGGCGCACGGGCATTGATTGAACAGATAAAGGAAGGCCAATATTGTAAACATAGTAACTCGCACTAGAACTAGCCGTCATATCAACTGTGGCGGCAGCAGCTCCTGTTTGGGGAATGACGAGGCTACTTAAATTGATTTGAATGGTTCGGTTTTGTGTATAAGTTTCGCAGTCTAAGTTTCCAACGGGTTGGTAGAAATCTAAAATATCATGCCAGTATTTCACTCCACAAATTGAGTAGCCATACCCAAGCATATAAAAGTAGTCTTCAAGAAAATAAGCCCATTGTTTGTTGTTTGAAATGTTTAAACCACTATAAAG
>JAGRAB010000297.1 GCA_020435085.1 Bdellovibrionales bacterium
AGGTGCTTGGACAATTGGAACGGGCTTTTTGATAGCTTTGTTTGTAATTATTCATGCCTTGAGAAAGGGTGAAAAAGCACCAGATAATCCTTGGGGAGCAAAAACATTGGAGTGGACGACAGCATCGCCCCCTCCTCATGAAAACTTTTTAACAGAACCAGTAGTAACGGCAGGTCCATATGAGTATAGATAACACTTACGAACATCATACGGCGCATCACTTTCGTGATGCCGAACACGAAGTTGAATCCTCAAAATTTGGACTTTGGCTTTTCTTATGTACTGAAATCCTTATGTTTGGTGGACTCTTTGTGGGTTACGCCATTTATCACGCGAAGTACCCAGAAATTTTTGTAGCAGGTTCTAAATTTTTAGACTGGCGATTGGGAGCTCTGAATACAGTTATTCTTTTGATAAGTTCATTTACAGTAGTAATGGCGATTCATTCGGCACAAACAAATCAGAAGAAAAAAGTCCTTATTAATTTATATATTACTCTTGCGTGTGCTGCCGGGTTTATGATTGTGAAGTATTTTGAATACTCACATAAAATTCATATCGGATTGTTACCTGGAGAAATGTTCCATTATACTGGGCCAGGTGCAGAAGTTGCAAAGCTACCACTTTATTTTTCATTTTACTTTATGATGACAGGCCTTCATGGATCTCACGTATTGGCTGGTATGGTTTTAATTAGCTGGTTAATATATCGTGCTCATAAAGGACATTTTGGACCAAAATACTATACGCCGCTTGAGTGTGTTGGATTATTTTGGCACTTGGTCGATTTGATTTGGATTTATTTGTTCCCGTTACTTTATTTAGTCGGTTAGGAGGAGAGCCATGGGATCTGGTGAACATCATATTATTCCGGCAAGAACATTTTTAAACGTTTTAATAGCGTTATTGATCTTAACTGTTCTTACCGTATGGGTGGCTCAATTTCATTTTGGTGCGTTCAATGCTTTTATTGCAATGTTTATCGCATCTGTTAAAGGGTCATTAGTATTACTTTACTTTATGCACTTGAAGTATGACGACAAATTGTATCCAGTTGTGTTTTTCACAAGTATTTTCTTTTTGTTTGTCTTCTTCTTTTTTAGCCAACTTGACATCGTGACTCGCATCGTAGAAACCAGCACTCTGTAAAAAAAAGGTACCTGCTACCTTTTTACAACTAGGGTGCAGCATTTGGTTGTTAAACAATGTCTCTGAAAGCAAAGAGAGTTTTCGGGGATAAACCTATGGGAGACGCATGAAAGCTTTTATGAAACTCACAAAATTTGGAATTGTGCTGTTTGCACTTGTTAGTGCACTTGCTGGCTATGCCATGAGTTTTCGTGAGTTTCAGGAGTTTAATTTTTCTTATCCATTACTACTTATATTTGGTTTGTACTTTGTCTGTTCAGGAAGCTTTGCCCTTAATCAAGCTATTGAATGGCGTTTAGATAAGCTCATGCCTCGAACTCAAAGTCGTCCGATTCCTCTCGGGGTAATGGCTCCTTGGCAAGCTTGGACGATAGGGATATTTCTTTTATTATTTGGTTTATTTGTTCTTTTAGTTGTGAATCCATTAACAGCATTATTATCTCTTCTTACAGTCATTATGTATAATGGGTTTTATACGATGTATTTTAAACGCAAAATGGCCTTTGGGGCTGTGCCTGGAGCAATTCCTGGAGCTATGCCTGTGGTTATCGGGTACTCGGTGAACTCCAGCGAAATCTTTTCTCCAGAGTGTCTCTACTTATTTTTGATTATGTTTTTATGGCAGATGCCACATTTTTGGGTTTTAGCCATTCGATTTAAAGATGATTATAGTAAAGCGGGCTTTCCTGTTCTTCCTGCTGTTTTTGGAAGTCAAAAAACCCTTTATCATATTGGCCTCTATTTATTTGTCTATGCAGGCCTTGCAATGGTGTCACCGTGGTTTTTGAAAGCAAATATATTATACTTATTTCTAGTTTTTCCATTAAGTGTGAAATTGATCGTTGAGTTCTTTAAATACTTTAATTCTAAGAATGAAAAAAACTGGTTGCCCTTCTTTTTATGGGTGAATATTAGCCTGCTTGTTTTTATTGGTGCCCCAGTTTTTGATAAGTGGCTACATATTATTGTGAAATAGAAACTGGCCTCTTTCATTGCGGCAGATCAAGCAGGAGCATCAGGCTGCTGTTCGGGAGCGGATTTTTTAAAGGCTTCCAATTTCTGGCAATTCAAATCTATCTTATTTAAGAGAGGGAACTCCTCCATAACAATTTCAAATCTTTTTGCATTATATATTTGAGGAATAAGAAAGGCATCTGCGGCAGAGGGCGTGTCTCCAAAGCAATGTTGTCCAGAGGTATGGGTGATTAAGTGCTCAAAACTATGTAGTCCCAATCGAATCCATTTTTGAATCCATTGAAGCTTTTTTTCCTCTGAAAGTCCAAACTCTGATGTTAGGCTCTTTAAGACTTTTAAGTTTTGTAGAGGTTGAATGCCACTATTAACGATTTCACAGGCTTGAATCACCTTGGCTTTTTGAAAAGTATCTTGTGGGAATAAAGAAAAATCAGACAATACTTCGTCAAGATACAAAATGATCGCCATGGATTGACTTAATGTTTTATCTCCATGGAGCAGCGTTGGAAGTTCTGCAGAAGGATTGAGGTTTTTGTATTCGTCTTTGTGCTGCTCACCACCATCTTTTACTAAATGAACGGGGATGTATTCGTAATTAAGACTTTTTAGATTCAATGCAATTCGTACACGGTAAGAAGCAGAACTTCTAAAATAACTGTAAAGCTTAAGAGATGGATTTTGAGTCATAATTCACCTTGGGCATAAACGGCGCGTCACATCGTACTATTGTACGAGTAGCTTTTCCTAAAAAGTTCTATTATGAAATAATACTCATTTATTAGAAGTCTTCAAGGAGCATAAAATGAAATTGGCGACTCTAAAGCACGATCGACTTAAGGATGGAGAGCTTATTGTTGTTAGTAAGGACAATCAGCGAGCTGTGAAAGCCACAGGCATTGCCCCCAACTTGATTGCGGCTATGGATCACTGGGAGGAAGTCAAACCTCAACTCGAGGAACTTTCAAAGGGTTTAAACGCAGGGACAGCCTCTAAAATATTTGACTTAGACCATGAAAAACTACACTCGCCCATGCCAAGAAGCTTTCAGTGGGCTGATGGTTCAGCATTCATTCATCATATCAAGCTTGTGCGCATGGCACGAAATGCCCCTCTTCCAGAGACGCTAGAAACAGTACCTCTCATGTACCAAGGGGGGAGTGACTCTTTTCTGGCTCCAACAGAACCAATTCCCCAAATTGATTTTAGTCATGGAACAGATCTTGAAGGAGAGGTGGGAGTTATCACATCTGATGTTCCAATGGGAGTCACTCCAGAAGAGGCTTTAAATTACATTGAACTTTTTGTGATTATTAATGATGTTTCTCTTCGAGGGCTGATCCCGGAAGAGCTACAAGCAGGCTTTGGATTTTTTCAAGGAAAACCAGCCTCTGCTTTTGGCCCATTTGCGGTAACTGCAGATGAATTGGGTGGAGCTTGGAGGGATGGCCGCATTCATCTTCCTCTTAATGTTGAAATTAATGGAGAATTTTTTGGAAACCCAAATGCAGGTGAAATGCATTTTCACTTCGGACAACTCATTGCCCATGCAGCTCGAACAAGAAAACTATCTGCAGGAACAATCATCGGATCAGGAACGGTCTCGAATGAAGATCGTGTGCGAGGCAGTAGCTGTCTTGCCGAGAAAAGAATGATTGAGAAAATCGATGAGGGGACTATTAAAACACCGTTTTTAAAAGTCGGAGACCGTGTAAAAATTGAAATGTCTGATGAGCAGGGCCACAATATTTTTGGAACGATTGACCAAACAGTGATTG
>JAGRAB010000298.1 GCA_020435085.1 Bdellovibrionales bacterium
CTCAAAAAGAGGGGCAGCCTGGAATTTGTAATCCTAACTTCCCCGGAAACTTAGGGGTTTCTGGTTCTGCGGGAGTTGATGAAAGCATGCAAGCTCGTCATGAGCAATTACGAAGCATTCAATTGCCAGATAATGCTGAACTTTGTGATCTAAATATCGATATGATTTCTCAATCTTTTTATTACGACGATATTATATTTTTATCACTCAATGGAATTATTTTAGCCTCAAACCATAAAGCAGCTCTTGAATATAACTTAAATAAAATTCCAATCACAATTGGCTCTCAAAATACAGGAGTTCTTCTTTACGAATATGATTGGTCACGACTTGTTGGAAAGCCATTTTCAAATAGCTCGACAGATCCGCAAAAAAAATTGGTTGATTACTGTGCTGGAACGGACCTTCAAGGAAGTACTTGTATTATGCCCTATACACAGCAGCAGTCGAATTTAGATTTGTCATATGATCCAGAATTATTGATCCACATTGGCGCGAGGTCTCCTAACTCAGTCCATACATTTAATTTTTCTGTGACAGGGGACAATGATGAGACAACAGATTGCTACCATAGTGGCTTTGAATTTGATGTTCAGGCAAAGTACTATGTAAAAGCACCTTAATTCATTTCCACACCTCAACGCACTGCACTTGTAACTTAATTATTCTCTCACTCTCCATTATTCTGGTGACATTTCACCTATTTAAACTTATCTGCCTATGTATTCCTGGTTGAATAAGAGGGGGAGAGTCTGTGGGAACAATTTCCGATTTTATGGTTAAGAACTACAAACACTTTAATGCGGCAACAATGGTTGATGCTGCAAAGGCCTACCAGACTCACTTGGAGAATGGTCAAAAGATGATGGTGACTCTTGCAGGAGCAATGAGCACTGCTGAGCTGGGAATCAGTCTTGCGGAAATGATTCGACAAGATAAAGTTCATTTCATCTCATGTACAGGAGCTAATCTTGAAGAAGATATCATGAATCTTGTTGCTCATAAGAGTTATAAAAGAGTGCCAAATTATCGAGATTTATCTCCACAGGACGAGCAAAACCTCTTAGAGGGTGGTTTTAACCGAGTGACAGATACGTGTATTCCTGAAGAAGAAGCTTTTCGAAAACTTCAAAAGCATTTGATTCAACACTGGACAACAGCTCAGCAAAAGAATGAGCGTTATTTTCCTCATGAATATATGTATAAGATGCTCTTGAGTGGGGAGCTAAAAGGTTATTATGAAATTGACCCTAAAAACTCATGGATGCTCGCTGCGGCTGAAAAAAACCTACCAATGGTTGTGCCCGGCTGGGAGGATTCAACGATTGGAAATATTTTTGCCAGTTACTGTCTCACTGAAGAGTTGAAATATTCAATTGTCAAAAGTGGTGTTGAATATATGGGTTTTTTGGCCAAGTGGTATCAAGAAAATACCCCTCAAACATCGGTTGGGTTTTTTCAAATTGGGGGCGGGATTGCAGGAGATTTTCCCATTTGCGCGGTTCCCATGCTGAATCAAGATTTAGAGTTGGATGTGCCTCTTTGGTCTTACTTTTGTCAGATTTCAGACTCAACAACAAGCTATGGATCTTACTCTGGAGCTGTCCCCAATGAGAAAATCACTTGGGGAAAATTGGGAATAAAAACCCCCAAGTTTGTTATCGAATCAGATGCAAGTATTGTAGCTCCTCTTATGTTTGCATTTATTCTGGGGCAGTAAAATAAAAAGAGCTCCTCATTTAAGGAAGCTCAATATCTCCAGATCCATATTTTTCAATGAATTGTTGCATTTTAGAGTTAGCTTCATTGGCCAATTGTTTATTTACACTTTCCATTTCAAGGCAGCGTAGTCCTAGAAATCCAATTCTTACTCTTGAAGCTTCGATCTCAAAATTTGAAAGATTCAAATCAAGGTCGGTGACAGACAGAGTCACATTTTTACCTTTAAGAACCTTATTAAGGGTTCTTTTTATCCAGCTTTCGTTTCCAAGAGGAGAAGCTGTCAATTGACCAATGAGTTTGGGAGTGTGTGGAAGGAGTCCTGCCCAACAAAGGAATCGCCCTTTTGTAATTCGAGGAATATCTAAAGATTGCAAAGAGTCAGGGGATTGAGCTAATTCAACTTGAGCTCCAAAACGAATCTTCGCATGATTTGGGACCTCATCGCTGACACTTTGGTTTATAGAGACAAGCATATTCATAAATGGAAGCTGAATTTTTTTAGAATCGCGGCCACGAATTTTATCTAAAACTCTCTTAAAAAAACCCTTATCCGTTGTTTTTCGTTCAGGAATTTCAAACTGTGAAATCGCTACTTGTGAGTTTTCGATTTTTACATTTTTTAGAAGGGGTTGGAAGCCAAGAAGAATTTGATTTGAAAATCGGGACTGATCTTTTTGTAGTAGCATATGTACGTTAAAATTCTTTAAAAATGCAGTGATGTTTTTATCTACATGGTCGTCGACTTCAGAGATTCCTTGTTGAATGAGATTTGTCATCTCTTCTCGGTTGCCATCATTGATATCAATTTGAACGAGATCAAATGGAAGTTGTGCACGTAATCCTTGTTTGCGAAGATCCATCCCAAACTTTTCGGAAGGAAAGGGCGTCAACTGGATGCTAATAGAGATAGGGGCGTCAGCAGGTAAGTTATTGTTCATAGTAGCTACTCGTGCTTTTAATTTTTTAGAAATCACTTCTGTAATGGCTTGGATCATCTGAGGACTATTTTGTAAATCTCCAGCGGAGACAAATGCAGAAGAGAGAAGCATATTTATCGTTTGAGGAAGCTCCTCAATGATATTATCAACTGTACTATGAATCATTTGTTTTTGTTGAGCATTTAAATGTTCTGTATTGTCAGTTGAAACAACAAGAGTCATAGGGTTTTGTCCACCAGGAGCAAAGGGCATGCGATGATTTTCTATTTTCGCGGGAGTTCCATAGGAGTGGTAAATACCTTTGTATTCATCTTTTAAGTCTTGAACTTTTTCGACATCATTTCCAAACCTTTCTAAAAGAGCATTCACAGCAGGGCCAATGACAGGGTCACCACCAATTGTTGTTAAAAAAGGTGAGAGTTGTCCATTTTGAATCAAAGTTTGAAAACGGGGGAGAGAGTCGATCCCATCAAAGATGGTTGTTGTGCAATTTCTCACAATCGTATTATAAAATTCTGTCATTTGGATGGCACTAGAATGTTTGAGATAATAGACGGCAAGTTGTGCTTTTTCATTATCATTCAATTTGATTTTAAATTGATTGAATTCTCGTTTAGGGCCTTCATGAACTTTTTGAGACCCAGAAACGATTCGACCGACAAGGGGGTTAGCATCTACAGCTCCTAAGGCGAAGTTATAAGAAGCATCTGGAGGAAGAGCTGCTTCGTAGCTAATAATCATGTCTTTTACAAATCCTTGAGATTTTTTTGTCACAGGATCAAAAATTTCAATTTCGTGCCCTTTTCGAAAAACAAAACGAGCTTGAATGTGGCCAGCCATAACTCCAGGGGCAACAGGAAAAGGCATCGTATGAACATAAACCTCTTCAATCGCTTCTGAAGAAATGGAAACTTGAGCATCGTAAAATATTTCGTCATGAAGGAAGTTGCTGATAAGAATGGTGGCATTTTTCTCTGTCACTTGACCTTGAGATTTTAAGATGGAGGGAGCTCGAAACTTAGTGGCATTGACAGGACGACCACCATAGACAAAGGCCTTTTTAGAGATGTAGAGTTGACCATCGCTGCTGTCGATGTACGTGGCAGAATCTTGCGCAAGAGACCGATTTTTGTCACCTAAAATAGATTCACATTGAACCTTTGATTCATTGGCTAAGCTATTGTTAATAGGGAGAAAAATAAGAGTTGCTCCAACTAAAAATAGACGTGAAATCAGGTTCAAAAACATATGGATCTCCTCAAATAAAAATTATCGAGTGTTAGAAAGAATTGAAAACTTTAAAATGCAAGGGGTTTGCCAGCTGGTGAAAATTAATAAAAAAAAGCTATGTAAGTATGTTAAAGAATGGCTTTTTTTCTCTAGAGAGAGTTTTCAAAGTGACTAATAAGATCGCCGTCTTGAGGTTTCCTTGTTATTCATAGAGGTGACTGAGGAGGGGAAATTTTTTGAGACTTTTTTGGAGAGTTATTTTTTTATTTTTTCCCGTTATCAGTTATGCTCAAGAGCCTCTTGAGAAAATGAATGCCATCATAGAA
>JAGRAB010000299.1 GCA_020435085.1 Bdellovibrionales bacterium
TAAAAGTTTATAAGTTATTTTCTTCTCTAGAAGGAAGAACTTTATTTTGAAATTCAACCCTTGTACGTTTACCAAAAAAGTTGAATAAAATTAATCCCGTCTCATCGTCAACTATTGAGCCATCGATTGGGTAGCTTAAAATCCATTTATATGGTTTTCCATTTGAGAACAATACAGTGAGTTTGGAGTCCGAGCAAAGGAGCGATCTGACAAATCCGAGACAATCTTCGCTGAGTTCTTCAAAAGTTGTATTAGGAGTAGTTGAGTCCCAAGCTGCACCATGCCATCCATCGGCAGAGGGATATAAACCATAGGTTTCGCATTCAACTTCAATATCGAAGCCACTATTTTCATTTTTTAAAATTTTTAAAGTCTTCTTTTCTGAGGACTCATTCCATTCAAATGACAACTCGGGATACTGCTTTAAAATATCGCTCGCTTTTCTAAAAAATATCTCAGGCAAAGAATCCATGGGGCTATTCTATATAAGCTGACTTTTACGTTCAATATATAAATGAATCTGAGCTGCCTGTAGCCGACCGTGGGTTGAAACAACTAATGCGAAAGAACTCGATTTAACTTCCTTACAAAGAAGTCCCATTTCCCAAATATGCAAAAGAATATTGTAGTCAAAATCACTGAGCGGCGGATAAGCTAACCAATTTTTATGCAGCGATCATTCAAGCCAAAAAAAGCAAAGCCATCAGTGAAGATGGCTTTTTGGTTCAATTATAAGTCGTATTTTATTAAGGAAGATTTTGTAAAGTATAATTCACGGCACTCAATGCGTTGATTGTTCGGCCAGAAACAGTTTTATCCTTGATATCAGCAACTTCTTCGCCAGAATTCATTAAAATTTCCTTCACCTCAAGAGCTGAAAGAGTTGGGTTTAATGACCACACTTGTGCAGCGATTCCAGAAACAATGGGTGTTGCCATAGATGTGCCAGACATACCAAGGTAAAGGAGCTCAGCAGGGTTATCTAAGAAAGATGACATGATCGGATCATTTTCACCACCTCCGCCAGGAGCAGTAAGATCCACAGTGTCTTTTCCATAGTTTGAATAGCTGGCAAGTGCATTGAATGAGTCTTTTGCTGCAACTGAAAGAATATTTTCATTGGGCAAAGCCGATGGATAGTTGGGAATTCTATCAGTATTAAGTCCAATTCCGAGAGTTGGGTGTCCATTACCACTTGCTGCAACAACCAGAACGCCTTTGGACTCAGCATATTCAATGGATTCTACAATTTCAGGAGCAGGAGTTTCAAAATAATTTCCTAAGGACATATTGAGTATTTGAGCACCACTATCGACAGCATAATGAACGCCTCCAACGATCGAGGCTAAATCCCCACCAATGGCTCCGAGAACTTTCACGGGAAGGATTTTTGCATTTTTGGCCATTCCAAAAGAGGCCGCTGCTGTAAGACCAGATACGTGACTCCCATGGCCGACATCATCGTAAGGGAATGGATCATTGTTGATAAAGTCATATCCATAAGCATCATCGACATATCCATTACCGTCATCATCAATGCCGTTTCCAGGAACTTCGCTTTCATTAATAAAGATATTGGGGGAAAGATCTGGGTGATTATAATTAACACCAGTATCAATAATGGCAACAGTTACGTTTTCACCGGTCGACTTTTCCCAAGCTTCAGCAGCATTGAGTTCTTTCAGGTGAGTAAAATCTGAAAGGTTTTGAGCGGGACCTTCAAAGACGTCCTCCATAGGTTTATTTCCAGTCACACCGACCATGACTTGCTTCATGCTACAAACATCATTTTTATCTTGAACCACAAGAATTAAACCATACGGCCCATAGGCATCAGGAGCAAAAGTGAGTTCATCACTAAATACAATGGTTTCTTTTTGAAGTGACCCTTCTGGAGGAACATAGGCAAAACCAAATTTTAATGAACCACCGACATCTTTATGAGGGGCTGAGTCTGAGCCCATAAAGTGAAGAGTTTCACCACGCTCAACAAGGAGGAGATCACCAACAGGTTCATAGTCTTGGCTTCCTTCACGTTGTAATTTAAGAATATTTGATGGCATTCTTGCATCGCGAACACATGGGTTGAGCCTTTGATCAGTCTCATTTTCAGAGCTTTGTTTGAGCACATGCGTTTCAAGCATTTTAAAATCGGTCTTTAATTTTTGAACCATAGGCTGAAATTCAAAAAACTGATTGGAGTAAATTTTGGCTTGAGGAAGAAGTGTTTTTAATTCTGTTTCAGAGACATTATAAAATTCGTAGAGGCCATGTTTTGAGTTTACAGTTCTAAATTTTGCATTTGAATTCTTTAAAACAGTATCTCTCTCGCTTAGGCTAATACCTTGAGCAACAACTCCGAGTTCATTTTTACTTGCGGGTGCTCGCTGAACTTCGCGTGATTGAAAACGAGGTCCACAACCCAAAAGAACCATCCCCATGGAAACTAAGCTGATATTAACTAGAATTTTTTTCATTTCTCCCCCCCAGAGCTGAGAATAAAGTTAAAAAATTACAAATTTTTTTCAATGGAAACTTTATTGAGAACATCCATAAGTCATTTTAATGACAAAACAGTTTGTCTTTTTATTTCAATGGGTTAACTGGAGTGC
>JAGRAB010000300.1 GCA_020435085.1 Bdellovibrionales bacterium
TTTGTGTGGCTTCGTTGACAAGTTCTCCTAAAGTTATTTCCTCATCAGCATATTTAAATATCTGCGCAATAGATTTCATTGCCGGCAAATCATTGAGTTGACCAAGTAACTTTTGATTTTTAACTCTGTGTAACTTGTAGTCCATCCATGGTAAATAAAATTGAATCAGCCAGTTGTCCTCAATTTTTGAATATACCCAGTCAATAAGGAGTCTATGAAATTGCTTTGCAGGAATCTTCGTATTTTTTATGGAGAGTTGTGAGGGTGTAAAGCTAATAGAATACGAATTATTTTGTATGGTTTTACTTAAACGAATACTCATTTGTTGGCTAAGAGCAATATTAATTGCATGAGGACTCATGGCATGCGCTTCAACAAGACGAAGCCCAATGGGTTTTTCATTTGAGGCTTGTAAATTTCGCTCAACTTCTTCGGTAGATGTAAATCCATTTTCAATTAAGAGGATGCCAAAATATGACATTTTATCATTAACTTGAACTTCAATAATTTCTCCATCGACAAAAAGTATAGAAGACTGTTCTCCATCTTTATCAACAAGGTTGAGCATGCCATTTGATTTTGCATGTACCAAAAAACCATAGATCATCGGAAGATCATGACCTTGAATAGTTTCTGTTTTCTCAATGGCTTCTTGAATATCTTCTGGTGAAAGTTCTTCATGGGTCATCAGTTCAAAGAGAGGATCTTTTTCTTCTTCAATGACATCGGCAAAAAATTGTTGAGCGATTTCAAGAATCTCTTCAATATCTATTGGTTTATAGAGGAAGTGTTCGGCTTGGGTTTTGTGAAGTGCATCTTTTGAAAAAGTGGAGTTTTTAAAAACTCCTGATGTCAGTATTGTTTTAAATTGACGTCCATGTTCTTTTTTAAGGCTTTCAACAAGATCAACGCCATTGATTTTAGGAAGCATGCAATCAACAATGAGAAGTTGATAGTTATCAAGGGAAAAATAGCGTTTAGCCTCGTGGGGTTGTCCAGTCGCTTTTACGGTATAGCCCGCCCTTGAGAAAGCTTCTTTTAAAGCATTCCGTACCGTTGAATCATCTTCGATAATTAAAATATTAATATCATTTCTTTTCACTTCAAAACCTTATCGGAAAAGACATTGAGCCGCCTGAGGGAATATTAATAAAGAGTCTTGAATGCGATGCATAAATATTCATTAAAAAGTGAGAGGTTTTCTAGAAGACTTTGGCTGGCCTTAAGTCGAATTTCAAAGTATGATTGACCTATTGAAAATTTTTATTTTAGGAGAAAATAAACAATGGCAACAACCCCGGTCACTGATACCAATTTTGAAAATGATGTATTGAATTCAAACACTCCCGTTCTTGTTGATTTCTGGGCAGAATGGTGTGGTCCCTGTAAGGCACTTGGTCCCAAACTCGAAGAAATTTCAAATGAATTAAACGGCAAATTAAAAGTCTTGAAACTTAATATTGATGAAAACCCAGAAGCTCCATCGAGATATGGCGTGAGGGGAATTCCAACAATGATTCTTTTTAAATCAGGAAAAGAAGTAGACAGTATTGTAGGCAACCATTCTAAAGAAAATATTGTTGCGATGATAAACAAACATCTCTAAATTCTGAAATTCTAAAGCTAAAAAATAAAAAACCACTCAGGAATGAGTGGTTTTTTATTTGAAAGATATACTTTTATTCAAGATTACTCAGCTGGTTCTTCTTCAGCTCCGCCGCCATCTTCATCATGTGTATCCATCATTGCTGAGCTACCTTCTTCCATAGATGCATCATCCATAGTGGGTTCTTCTGTTGCCTCAGGAGCAGCTTCTTCCATTTGTGTAGGAGTTTCGTCTTTCTTGCTACAGCCATCAATACCCATTAAAAAGGTAGAGAAAGCCAACGCGCTAATAATCATAAAAAAGTGCTTCATAAAATTGACCTCTTTGGTGCGGTTATTTTTATTAATTAGTACCTTTTTCTGGGCTTATTGCAAAGTATTTTTAACAGATCTTTGCTTGTCATTAAGGAGATACTGTTATTTTTTCAAAATAAGTAACGCCTATAGGCCACTGAAGAAATAAGGCCTAGACCTGCCATTGTGGCCACGAGACTCGAGCCTCCGTATGAAAGTAGTGGCAGCGGCACCCCCACAATGGGCATCAGTCCAATCACCATGGCTATATTTACAAACATGTGCCAAAAAAGGTACGACAAAACACCAACAACAATCAGAGACCCGTATTTATCGCGAGCCTGAGAGGCAATACGAATACCCATGAGATACAGAACCATAAACAAGCTAACAGTGAAGATGCTTCCAATAAATCCATGTTCCTCACTGAGAACTGAAAAAATAAAATCGGTATGGCGTTCAGGTAAAAACTCTAGCTGAGATTGAGTCCCTTTTCGAAAACCTTTCCCCCAAACCTTGCCAGAACCAACAGCAATTTTTGATTGAATGCTATTATATCCCGTTCCTCGAGGGTCTCGTCCTGGGGAAACGAAGGTGAGAATTCGATTTTTTTGATAATCTTTTAAACCAAAATTCCAAACCAAGGGTGCTGTAACAAGTCCTATGAGTATGGCAACAATCAAAATAGATTTTTTTACTCGAACAAAAAAGACAAGTGATGCAGAAATAAACCCTATCAAAAGTGCTGTTCCCAAATCAGGTTGTTTCACAGTGAGAATGAATGGAATCAAAGTTAAAAAGCTGGGAAAGGCTAAGTCGAAAAAGCCTAAACCTTCTTGAACCTTCTTGGTAGCAAGAACTTTTGCTAGTACCATAATCATGACAAACTTCATTGTTTCTGAAGGCTGATATCTAAAAAAACCAAGATCTAGCCAGCGTTGGGCTCCATAAAAAGATTTTCCAATAATACTAACAGCTAAAAGAGCAATAAGGTTAAGGGCATAAAAAACATAGGCAAAGCGAATAAAAAATTTATAGTCAAGAAGAGTGACCAGAAAATAAACAAACCATCCAACGCTTAACCATAGAAGTTGCATCCAAAAAAGATTGCTATTTCCAGTGGCCTGAGCTCCATGTGTGGCACTGTAGAGATTGATCAGGCCAATAACATTGAGAGCAAAAATAACGAAGGCGAAGTTCCAATCAATACGATTAAAAAAGGTGCGCCCTTCAACTTGTATATTATTCATCAGCATTAACGGGGCTCTCGCTTTCTACTTTTTTTATCAATTTTTTTTCATTTTTTAACCAATCGGAGTGATATTTTTCCATAAAGGCTTGAATGACATCGCGAACAATGGGGGCACCTCCAGAAGACCCCGCACAAGCTCTTTCGGCAAGAACTGCAACTGTGATGACAGGGTTTTCTGCAGGAGCAAATGCAATAAACCAGCCGTGGTGTCTTTGATTTAAAGGTCTCTCTAAACATTTATCATAAATTTGGTCAGCACTAAATGAGCGCACTTGCACCGTTCCGGTTTTACCAGCAAGCTCAATTCCAGGAACCTTCCACCAGCGAGCAGTTCCGCGGTCACCATTGGCCACGCGCCTCATACCTTCACGAACAGTTTTTAAACTTCGTTCAGAGAGAAGTGGTTTTGCTCCCTCATGATCGGGTTTCATTAGATCTCTGACAAGTTGGGAGTCAAAGGTTTGAACGACTTTATTTTGATGACTGATAACTTGTTTTACAAGCATAGGTTTATAGAGTTTTCCATTTTGCCCGATAGCATTGTAAGCGAGTACCATTTGAAGTGGTGTTGTAAGAACAAATCCTTGTCCAATAGCATTCGATAAATTTTCACCAGGTTGCCACTCTTCTCCGAGGGCTTCTTTTTTCCATTCTTCTGTCGGCATTAATCCAGAAACTTCATTGCCAAGTTGAATATCTGTTTTTTGTCCAATTCCAAGAGCTTTGGCATACTTTGCAATATTATTAATTCCTAAGCTAATACCCATTTTATAGAAAAAAATGTTACTTGAAACTTCAAGGGCCTGTTTAACATTAATTTCGCCATAATTCGTTCGAGAATGGTTGTGGTAAAAGCGTCGGCCAAAGCGAATTTGGCTAGGAGAATAAACCAATGTATTTGGTCCAATGACGTTTTCTTCTAAAGCAGCCAGTGCGACAATGGGTTTAAAAGTAGAACCTGGAGGATAGTGGTCTTGGATCACTTTATT
>JAGRAB010000301.1 GCA_020435085.1 Bdellovibrionales bacterium
ATGCTGAATGAACTGAACTCAACATCTTGTAAGGGTCTGCTAAAAGATGCTGGTGGACTTGGGCTGATGGTTGCAGTCACACCCTTGGATGGGTCCAAAGAAAAAGTAGGAGAGCTTTTAAAGATTCTCTATAAAAATGGATTGATGGCATTTAGTTGTGGTCATGGGCCCTTTCGACTCCGATTTTTATTACCAGCAATACTGACAGAAAAAGACATTCAGTTAGCAGGTAAAATTTTGGAAAAATCAATACTGGAGCTTGCTTGAATTTTATAGAGACTTGTCGTGAATTTATTGGAATTGAAAGCACACCAAGTCACGGCAACTATGAAGCAGCAGAGTTTGTTGGACGAGTGGCAACCGCCATGGGTTTTTTTGTTGAAAAACAAAAAGAAACATTGAATGGGCTTGAGCAAATTAATCTTATTATTCGTCCTCAAAAGAAGTCTCCTCAAGAAGAACTTTTACTTCAGACACATCTTGATACGGTGGATCCAGGAAACTTTGGTCAGTGGAAAAAAACACAAGCCAATCCATTTAATGCGTCTATTTATGGTAAAGAAATGTATGGACTGGGCGTTGCAGACACAAAATTAGATTTTTTATGTAAATTATTTGCTGCAAAAAACTTTGTGAGTACCTCCTTTCGAATGCCATTTGTTTTGGTGGGAACCTACGGAGCACAAAGCGGTATGGCGGGAGCCATTAACCTTGTTCGGCGCAAACTCATTCGTGCAAAAATGGCACTTGTCGGAGAGCCAACATCGTTACAATTGATTCATGCTGGGCAAGGATTGGCTGTTGTGGAAATTAACATTCCCTTTTCGCCAGAAGAAATCGACTATCGAGCTAAGCATGACTTGATGGAAAGCTCGACAACACAAAGTCGTATTTTTCATGGAAAAGCCGCTCACTCAGGGCATCCGGAGCTTGGAGAAAATGCCATTGTCAAAATGTTAGACTATCTTGTTCAACTTCCTGAAGGACTTGCCATTATGAGCCTTGATGGAGGAGTGAGTTTTAATTCTGTCCCAGATTTTTCGGTTTTAGAGATTGATATGGTGAGTGGGTTTAAAGACCCTATTGTTCCAAAGATTGCTCATATTTTAAAAGCAGCAAAGCAAGTAGAAGGTGAGTTTTCTCATTTTTCCACAGATCCACAAGAGCAAGTTCCAACAATGAATATTGGAACGATCAGAACTTATGATGACCAAATTCGAGTCATTGCATCTTGCCGTATGCCGTATGCTGTTTCTGAAAAGCAATATAACACTTGGATGACTCGACTGGGAAAAGCCTGCGAGGAGGCTCATTCAAGCTTTCGTATTTTAGATTATAAAAAGGCTTTTCATGTGGCAAAGACATCGGAGTTTTTACAAGGATGTTGCACGATTTTGGAGGGGCTTGATAAGTCCGCAAAGCCTCAAACAATTGCGGGAGCTACAGAGGCCAGTGTTTTTAGTCGACTAGGTTTAGAATGTCTTGTATTTGGCCCAGGGAAGAGTTTGGGAAATTCCCATGCCCCGGATGAAAAAGTGAGTATTGATGATTTGGAACTTGCTATTGAGTTTTA
>JAGRAB010000302.1 GCA_020435085.1 Bdellovibrionales bacterium
CTTGGTCTAATTTTTGATCAATTTCCCATCCATCGGCAGCCTCAATTTTTTCTTGAATAGATCCTTGCCGCTCAATCAGTTTTTCCATTTTTTCAGGACTTAAATTCTCATCACATAACTCTGTGCTGATATCATTAAACTCTTGGAGCCAATTGTTCAAATCACCAAGCCCCTCCATGATATTTTCTTTCACAGTTTTAGTTTCATCCAACTCGGGCTCTTGCTTTAAATAACCCAATTTAAAATCACGAGCAGGAAACGCCTCCCCTAAAAAATCTTGGTCTTCTCCTGCCATAATTTTGAGCAAAGAGGATTTCCCAGCACCATTGAGCCCAAGCACTCCAATTTTGGCTCCATAAAAATAAGAAAGGTAAATATCTTTGAGTACATAACGGTTAGGGGGATAAACTTTACTCACCCCTTTCATTGTATAAATAATATCTTCAGCCACCGGAACTCCTTACAGCAAGGGGGATTCATTTCATACATCCTTATCCAAGGGTGAACATATTGTCAAAAGCCTTGATGATCTCACGAAAACAGGTACACTTTTGACTTTAATTTTTAATTCAAATGAAGCCTATGAAAAAAAATAAAGCCAGTAATAACCCAAATCTGTCCCATCTCTTTCAGAAGTTACAATCTGATTTTGAGTCTTGGGATGAAATACCCACTGGCATCAAAAAAAAGTCAGCTCAACAAAAAAGAGAAGAACTCTATACAGAGCTTAAAGAAAAAATAAAGAAACTCTCTGAAGAGTAACCCTACTTACTTCCACCATGGCATGGTGGAGATGCCGGTGCAGGAGTTTTTCGCGAAGCCTCCCACTCTTCATTCGTTAGAAGTCTGAGACTGAGTGCATGTACAGATTGGCTCATCTCTTCTTTTAATAAATCGTATACAAGTCGTTGGCGTTGAATACGGGATTGAGACTGAAAAACATGACTCACAATAAATAGTTTAAAGTGGGTTTCTGACCCCTTTGGAACATTATGAGAATGACTTTCATTAATGATATCCAAATAAATGGGATCAAATATTTCAGTTACTTTTTTAATAATAGCATTTTTAATCGGCTCCATCATAGAGCCGATTCATACAATTAGTAATTCTGTAAATCAAATGGATTCAAGATTTTATGGATATGCTTTTTCAAAAATGACTTAAATCGCTCTAATTGCTCATGCGCATGATTAAGACTTTTTAGTCCCAACTTAGCCTCACCAATTGAAAAAATTTGGCAATCTGATTTGCGGCCAATCATGAGGTCTAACTCTCCCGCAACTTTATCTGAATATGCAACTGAGCCTGTCACATAAAATTCATCAGAAAGTTTCTTCGAAGTTTCTACTATTGATAAAATTTCTAAAACTTCACCTTCTGAATGGAAGTTAAAATCCATTTCCTGGTAAAGATCCATCATGATTTGAAAGTCCCTCAAAGCTTCTGGATTTGATTTTAATCGCCACATTGCTGACTCAATATCGCCTCTTTCTACAACCATTCTTCCTAAATCCCAAAGTAAACGAGCATCGTCACGTCGGATGGGATACTCATATGTAAATCCACGGTTTTGAGCCCCAATAGGTCCGTAAGTGAATGTCTCAAGATCATAAGTGGCAAAGTTATCTAACTCTACTTCTCGGCACTTTTCTGGAATTGTGTGATCGTCACGAAGGCTTCTAAAATAACTGCCTCCGTAACCAGCAAATGTCACTTCAGATAATAATAAAAATGGAAATAATGCCACGAATGTGAATGCATTTATAGCTTTCAAGGTCCCCCCCGGGTATGAGTGCGGTTGACACACTATCTAATGCAACAAATTGTTTCAACTGAATTATGTAAATTTGACAATTTCCTGATTTTTATAGGAATTCCGCCCACATTTTCATAGCTAAAAAAGTCAGCAAAATTATTAAAAGCCCCGATCGCCAACGAGCATAGATATGCTCTTGGATTTGTCTTGCCCAAATCGATGTTAAAAAAGCTCCTATTGCCATTAATAGAGCCAAGTCCACATGAATATAACCAATTTTCCAATTTTGAATCGCCTTCGCACTGGTCATAAAGGCCCCTGCACCAAATGCTGTTGTAAACAGCATCACTGCATTCGCTGTCGGACTCACCATTTTATTTTCAACAAGTCCTAGATGGGCAAGAAGAGGACTTACAACAGCTCCAGAACCAATACCACTAAGGCCTGATAGAACTCCTGCAAAAATTCCAACAAAACTTGAAATTCCTGTTTTTTTAAACGAACTCATTGGGGCATTTGAAATCGGATCTCTTTTGTTTTTGCCAAAATAACCAAAAAGAGATTTTACTAGAACAGAAGAAATTAAAAGCGCTAAAATAAATCTTAAATAAAAATGAGAGAGCGATTGAGCCAAAATCCCACTGGTAAAAGAACCCACTGCTGTCAGTGGACCGATGAGTAAGGCCACTGGCCATACGATAAGATTTTTTCTTGCAAAACCAATAGAGTTATTCGCAACAACAAGAAGAATCGTAAAAAGAGATGTGGCAACAGCTTCATGAGAATTTAAAGTAAAAACCGTTGGAAGCAGAGGAACCATCACAAGTCCTCCACCAATTCCTAAAATTGCAGAAAACATTCCGACAAGGCCACCCAGCCCAATGGCCAACAGCCCTATTATCACTCTCTTTTTCTCCACCGAATTTCACTTTGAACTCCAAAGTGGTCTGACGGTGCCATTTCTTTATCCATTGGCACACCGATAAGTTGGGGATTTGATATTTCGACACGACCTGTTGCTGACCAAACCAAAAAATCATCGATTCTTCGTGGCTGACTCTCCCAAGATTCGGCAAGTTCTTGCAGACACTGTCGCACCTTAAAGTCGAATGATAAATCTTCAAGAAGAAATGTCGATATATGATCACGTGCCAAAGTAAAATTTGCCATATTTTTGGGAGGGTCCCAAGATGGTGAAAAATCACCTAAAGATTTTGCCATCGATTGAAATCCATTCTTATAGAATCGTTCAAAAAGAGAAGACTCCGGCCTTGCATTAAAATCACCACCAATGACAATTAAATTATAACGATTTTTTAAGGATTCCAACTTATTGAGGAGAATGGTCACTTCATGGTGACGACGTTCATCCGCTCGTTTCAATCGCTCAATAATTTCTTCTTTCACACCCTCTGAAATCACTTCTTTTTTTTGAAGATCATTCAATTGCTCAACGATAGTTTCATTCATTTCAATGCCGTGATGAAGATGGGTATTAACCCATAAAGTACGTCCCACTTCGCTATGAATCGTTGAGAGTAACAATGCAAATCTTGATTCTTTTAATTGAAAAGACCCTTTGTCACCTATGAGTGAAGATGTTTTACCACTCAAAGGAACAGCCTCAGACCATTCAAAATAATGATTCTCATCAAACAATGTACAAAGACCAGAGTCTAAGTTTAAAGGAGCTCCCCATTGCCCCCAACGAATGCCAGAGTTATCGCGATGATGAACTTCTTGCATATTTACTTTTTTACTCAATTCTTTTGCTCGCCTCTCAATAGGATTCACCTCTTGAAGGAAGACAATACTGGCACGATGTTGTTGAAGTAATTGAACTTGAAGCTTTTCTCGCTCTTTACGACGACTTCGAGGCTCAATCTCTTTAAACCTCAAAATCCCTTGCGGAGAAAGTCCATGCCATAAATTATAAGTAATTACAGAAATCAACTCTAAGCTCTATTGTGTACTAATGACTTTTCTCCATCTTTAAAAGTCACCATAATAGAAAGACCATTGGAGTCAGTAACAACTCCTATTCCAAACTTGGGATGTTCAATAGCTGTATCCGCCGAAAACTTCTTTTTCATATTATAGGTTTCTACTTTATCCATATTGATATTGGCCTTTTTTTCCATCCAAACTTCTTCTGTAGACTGTGTTTTTTTACGAGACACACCTTTTTTTCCAGTTGCTTTTTTCTTAGCTACCCCTACTTTAAAAGTCTGCTTCCCTTTACAAACTTCACACTCGAGCTTGGCACTTGTCGCTGTTGGATGCGTGAGAACTTTATGATATCGATCCACTCCACATTTTTTACAATGATAATAAAAATTAGAAGCTACCGCTGGAAGCGTATTCATATTTACAGAGCTTGTTGCAGCTTGAGTCGTCTCCGACATAAAAATCCCCTTTGATTGAATATGTTCTTATTCTATCAAAGACTTTTTCAGCTGGGCAGTAATTAATCATACCCATTCCAAAAAATAATTGTCTCAGGTTCATAAGTCACCAAGGAGGTTTGTCATTCTGGTTGCAAACCAAAACCTAGTCGACGCGGTAGTGAAATTAAGAAGGATATAGCTTCTAACGCCTCGTGCAAGATGGCTATAAATACAAAATCTTCGTACTCGTTGTTTACTTATGAACCTGAGACAATTATTTTTTGAAATTGGTATTATTTCTCAACGAAGACATCTAACGGTGCGTCTAAAGCCTGCTTACGAATTTGGTTAGAATCTAAAAAAAAGGGGCCTTGTTTCATTTCTATTTTCAATTGAAAAGCTTTTAAGGAGAGCTCATCACTGGGATTCACTTGAAATCCCGCTTTTTTATATTTTACCGAAAAGTCCATGGATGGCTCTTGACTAAAAAATCTCTCCCACTCTTTTGGATCTGTTCGCAACCGATATGTCAGAGTCTGGCTATACGAATGAACAGGGGTATAAGCTGTAAGAACTTCAAAATCACCATAATGTGTGTGTAGGCGTGCTGCTGGCGACCGCCACTGTGTCATTCCACAGCAAATTTCAATATTCGCATACCAAAGCCCAAAGGCTTTGGTTAAAAAACCAAGACCATAAAACCTTTGTTCTTTTGGCAACAGTGAGTTCGCTGAACAAAGGTTATGCGCCACCCACTCTCCATCTCCCATTGTGGGAATAATAATAAATAATGAGAGCGGGATCCACTCAGCCTCTTGTGTTGTGCGAGTCAGGCGTTTTAGGTCTTCACTTGCAGCATCTTTATGAATCGCATATCCAGCCACAAACCCTGGCATAATGGCACAGTCAAAAAATACCCAACGAGGCATGGCCATATTGCTTGTTGAAAATGCTTTTTCTTCTAATGAGAGAATCTGGTCTGCAAACTCCACATTACTCATAAGTAATGGATTTCGATAAATCGGTTTTCTATTGAACCAATTGATATCAAATTTTGTACCTGGGTCTTTTATGCGATTTTCTTCTCTGACAAAAACATAGGGACGAATATTGTCGCTAAAAAACCAATTGAGTTTTTGATATTGCTTGAGAGAGGCCTCCATGACCGTAGTATCTCATTCATTTGCTAAAAGTTGAACGATCTCTTTTAAATCTTCTTTCACTTGAAAAAGCTGGCCTAAAGACCGAGAGATAAAGTTTTGTTGAATCATTATCTCTAAACTTTCTAATAATGGGTCCCAAAAATTCAAGGTATTTACGAATATCACCGGTTTTTTATGCATATTCAGATTTTTATTGGGACTTGTTTCATGAAGCAAGCGAAGCGTTATCAATTCAAAAACCTCATCTAAAGTCCCAAGCCCCCCTGGAAAAACAAGGAACGCATCTGATTTATCAAAGAGAATCTGCTTTCTCTCTGCCATAGTCTGCACGTTAATGAATTCAGTCAGTCCCTCATGTGCTTTTTCGTGCCCTAATTCCAATTGGGGGAATACACCTAAAACTGTTCCTCCAGCGATCAATGCCCCTTCGGCC
>JAGRAB010000303.1 GCA_020435085.1 Bdellovibrionales bacterium
GCGAACCGCCAGCAAAAGCCGGATTCAACTGGGAGACCGATTCCGGCGAAGGGCCCCACCCGGAATTCGACCTCACCCTGAATCCCCCTCCAACAAAGGCTTTCACGGTGTAGCACAATTTTTAGGCTTGTCCCAAATATTTTTGAGAGTGTTTCAAAAATGGGACTTTTCTTGTTCTAAATTCGGAAAACTAATTAGAACCTTTAATAATTGAATACAGCTGACTCTCTTCGACTTTTACTGGGCCTTCTGAATCTGCAGGTCCCATTTTTTCGAACGCTTGCAGGTTGTACACGGGATTCGAATAAGGTGATTTGAATTTTAAGGTCCTAAGAAAAACCGTTACTGATCCTACTTTTCTGACGGGTTGATAGGATCGTTCGCTACGAACCCGACAAACACTCTCAGGCGGGGTAAATTTACAAAATAGCAGATCTTCTCGAGAGTAGAGTGGCGGCATAGTTTCATTATCGCCTTTGGTCCATTGTTGGGCTTCAATTTTCCCCTCTAAGATGGACCAAGTGAAAGGAATTGGATCGCCCGCGAAACCATTGAGGGGAGCGACATAGCTGGCAGTGCCATCTTGGTAATAGGTGAAACCGTTTAAGCCCTCCTTCGTAAAACCCACAGTAGTTACATATTGTCCTGCCCAGCTCTCCTCTGAAGCTTCAAAAAGAGAATTTTGGTCGCTTTCAACTATGTAAGACTGAATGAGCTGATCTCCTTTAGCACTGGAAAGTTGCCCGATGACCTTGTACCCAATTGAATTAGAAACTAATGAACCAAAAACCACTTTAGCTACTTGGTCCTCGGCATCTCTATAAGAAACGGTGAGTTCTCTTTTATCCATACTGACGGACCATCGGACATCTTTTATGCGGGCGTCGCCAATCTTAACGATAGCTTCGCCCCGCTCTTTAAGTTCCACCAGTACGTCACTGCTGACTTGATTTACCAGTAGTGGCAAGGTCAGAATTTTTCCAGGCTGAAAATCCAGTTTGAGAGATTTAAATACATCCGCACGAGCCAATTGGAACTTATCAGATCTTTCACCAAAGCCGATTTCTGCAGGTTCACCTTCATAGGCGGCTTCTTGTTGTTTGTATTTGTAATTGAATTCAACTTCATAATTTCCGGCGGTGAGAGGCTTAATTGAAACACTTTTTAAAGTGTCGACTTGCAGAACTTGCACCTCTTCATTGCCAACTTTTACTAGAGGGAAATATTCGACAGAAATGGATTCCTCTTTAACGTCTAGAAGGATGACTCCATCCTTTTCTTGGCCCTTAACCGAACTCGAACCGAACTTAGTGATGATGGATCCTTCCAAATTTGAATCCAGGGAGATTCTTAGGGCCTGATCGGCATCATTTTGTGGACTGTAAAGAGTGAAATCTCCTGTCACTTTTTGTTGCAAAGACTCTTGCTGCTCCAATGCTGGAGCATTTTCCTTTTTGCTGCCACAGGAAGCCATGCCCAGGGCAATGAAAAGCGTTAATGAAGCAGATAAATATTTTCGCATTGAATATCCTCGTATTGCTTCAGCTTGAGAGCGGGGTCTCAAGAGAAAGGTTAGACAAAATTTTTCGTTTGAAATTTAAACTTCTTAAGTTGCTTTTACAAGATGGCGAATCAATTTAAACACTCAGTGAGCAAAAAAGTAAAAGTCGAAAATGAGTTAGTCATTGAGGGAGAGCAGGGGGATAGAGGTCGCTGTTTCCGAAGTGGTCTCAGAGAAAAAAATGGCATTAAGGAGCAATGATTCAAATATTACTTTGACGTTAGATGCAATTCCTAAAGTTTTAACTTCTACTCGTGCCGATAAAATTAATCTTAAAAGAATTTTGTCCAATATCATTCAAAACTCGATTGAAGCGATATCTGGTAGCGGCAATATTCATGTCGTGGTGAAAAAGTCCAAAGACAAAGTCAAAATTGAAATTGCCGACGATGGATGTGGCATTGAAAGAGAAGTATTAAAAAAAGTTTTTGAAAAAGGATTCACCAAAGGAAAGTCCAACGGATCAGGATTAGGCCTTGCCTATGCTAAAAAGATGATTGAGTTTTGGAACGGCAAAATTCATGTTATCAGTAAGCCAGGAAAAGGCACAAAGATTTTAATCACACTACCAGTAGAAAAATCGGAAGCGAAGTTTATTTGTGATGTAGAAGCATTGACTTCAAAGAGCCGATTTATCGCAATGCTCGATGATTCAGAGTTGTGGCTAAAGCGGGGTGAGGCTTTTGATAAAGGCTCACAAAAATTGATTGCGTTTTCTGACCCCGATGCACTCATTGGCTGGGCCGATACCCAAGCCAAAGTGGGCGGTATTGATGATATTAGTTTCGTTATTGATTTTGATCTCAAATCTCATCTCAACGGCGTTGAAGTGATCGACCGCCTCGGCATCAGGAAGCAGTCGGTCCTACTTACCGAGAGCTATTCCGACGCAAAAGTGGTCAGCCTTTGTGGTGCCAGGGGAGTCCCCATTGCGCCGAAGTCTTTGGCGTTTTCGAGACTAGATGGATTTTGATTTTCAATTGAAGCTGTTCCAGAGTCGATTTAACCAGCTTAATTGGCTAGGATCTTTGGCTAAAATTTGAACGGTTTGTTTGCAAGAGTAAGGGCAACCCGTAACTTTTAAAGGAATTAAATTGCAGTCTTTTATAAAGTAGTCGGGGAGATATCCAAGTGCCGAACCATTTTGAATCAGATTTTCCATGAGTTTTAAGCCGCAAACTTTATATTGAATTTTTCTTGGAAACTTATCGTCTCTCCATCCATCATTGCTAGATGAGTTGCTAATTCGACCAAGTATTGCAGTATCCGGTGAGACAAAGGGGTGCTTGAGAACTTTTTCAATAGGAATAGATTTTTTATGTCCATATTTTTTAATCAAAGGATGCATTCTCGATGCACAGGTTTGAAAGTTGACTCTTGCAATGGTTTTAGATTTTAAATCTTTTGGGGGTTCACCAGTAATAAAAGCCAAATGAGACTCACCCTCTCTTACTTGTTCAATCGCTTTTGACTCTTCACGAATCAGGAATTGAGATTTGGCCAGAGGGAAAAGTTCATTAATTTGACTCACGAGTTTTAGACCGAAAGCTGTTTGCAAAACTTCTTCCGAAGAAATGTAAATATTAAGACTACCAGAATCTTTTCCTTTTAATTCAAATCGGACATCTTCTTCAAGTCCCACAATTTGAGCCGCTTTTAACTTCAATAGTTTTCCTTCAGGAGTGAGACGTATGCCCCGACCGACTCTAAAAAAAAGCAGGGTTTGAAGTTCATCTTCTAAGCGACCAATCGCTTTACTCAAAGAGCCAGGGGATACATTGATTGTTTTTGAGGCATTATTGACATTTTCAACCTCGGCCACTGCAAGAAAGTATCTTAGTTCAAATATTTCCATAATCGAAATATATATTTCGATTTCATTTCTTTT
>JAGRAB010000304.1 GCA_020435085.1 Bdellovibrionales bacterium
CCCGTTGTTTACTTGTGAATTGAGACGCTTATTTTTTGGAATTGGTATTAAATCTCATTTTGAGAATAGACTTACACAAGTGTTTCACAATGAACATTCTCGCTGTTCAGAATGACACGCAAAAAGAGTAAAAATGAGACTCATTTTAAAAATTTCGAAATTTATTAACATGGCTAAATAATTCACGAATTTTTATCAAGTACCTTTGTCCTGACTCCGAAAAGAAAGAATAGGTTATTGGCCAAATGTACACGTTGGAGGGGGCCGAATGAAAAAAGTAATTGGAGTATTTACTCTCATCATAAGTCTTTTTGTATTTTCGGATGCATTTGCTGAGGCGCATGGGGTCTTTCGCGTCGTCAAAGGCAGTGTGCAGCTCAAAAGTGGAAAAGACGGTGGAATCTCTCGAGCTAAAATTGGCCAAAAGGTTTTTCCAAAAGATACAATTATCACTGGAAAAGATTCTCGAGCTAAAATTGTAATGGTGGACAAAAACGTGATTAACGTCTCACCAGAATCCAATGTTGTTTTTGAAAATTATGAGTATGAACCTGAGAAACAAAAAAAGAATGTTTTACTCAATGTGATTTACGGGAAAGTCCGTTCAAAAGTAAACCAAAAATATGACGGCGAACAAGCAAAGTTCCAAGTCAAAACAAAATCGGCTGTGGCTGGTGTGCGCGGAACCGACTTCTTGGCTGGAGTTAATCCGCAAAACAACCAATCGCAAATTGTAACTTTTGAAGGGAATGTTTCTTTTGGTCAACCAGGCCCTGGGGGGACGATTGTTAATCCTGTAAGTGTTGGTGTTGGGCAAATGGCACAAGCCATGGCCGGAGCACCTCCTGCGCCCCCTCGACCAGTCCCTCAACAAATGTTAGTGCAAATGGAGAAAGACTCTAATGCAGATACTGCCAAAGGCAATAACCCATCTTCTGATGAGCGAACACCGGCAAATAATAAAAAAGAAGATAATAAGGGAAAATCTGAAAATAAAGAAAATGGTGATAAATCTAAATCAGATGATAAAGCAAAAGGACAAGATAAAGGGAAAAGTAATGAAGCTAAATCTGGCGACCGAGGCCGGAGCGAAGCTGCTAAAAATGAAAATAAAACTTCTAATGATACAAATAAAAAGAATAATGGACCTGGCAAGCCTAATGGTCCAAGTGCAAGCAATGGAAAAGGCCCTGGCGGCCCAACTCCAGGCTCTGCCACTGAAAGCCCCTCTACGAACAACGATGGACGAGCACCGGCATCCATTGGAGGAGAACCATTTCCTCCACCTCCTAGCGGTGGTACTGGTATGGGAGATATGTTTGTAGATTCCGACTTTGCTGGATCTGGAGGAGATCAAATCATGGTGGGTGATGATACAATGATGACCCCTGACTTTGGACCAATACCAGACGGAAACCTTTACCAAGATCCAACTTTGGTTGATTGTGAGTTTTGTACTCGCCTTATAGAGGAAGGCACCGCTCGGGTTCTTATTCAAATTCAAAACAACTAGCCAAACGTAGTGATGAGACATCATCACCCAGACGAAAAAATGGGACTCAATTTTAGGGTCCCTTTTTTATTTTCCTCTCTCTATAATATAGATTCCATCCGCAGATCTATCACCGAGGAGAGTCATCGTGTGGCTTCGCATTTTTACTTTTTCTACCATTGCAATATCGTCACTCAGTTGGGCACAAGAAGAAGCAAAAAAACAAACGATTCAATTAAAAAACAAAGGGGCCATAAAAATTGTTTACGGCAGTCCTCAATGGAACGTCGACGCCACTCAACCTGATTCGGCTTTTTTATATGTTCGCGAAGGTGGTACAGGTAAAATTGCGAAAATCGTTTTAGATGAAACTGCTCCAGATTCAGCAACATTCTCAGGATATTTCTCCCTCGGTTGGGATGATTTAGAAAAAACAAAACCCGAAGTGTATATTCCGCCTCAAAACCTCCGTGGCCAAGAGGGTTTAGAAAAATTTAAAAAAATGCTCACATCTGGAAAACTCTCTCGCAAGCCCGTGGTCTTTCGAACGGATGAAGATGGCAGTCGTATTCTCGATGTCTTTGATACCAAAGACCAAGCCGTCAGAGCCTGGGAAGCCCATAAAAAAGCTTTGGAGTTAAGGCAACAAAAAGATCGCGCCGAAGATTTACTCAAAAAAGCCCAAGCTGATGAGGCAACCATTGCCACGGCTCAAATGGCTGAAAAGCAAAAAGTACTCAAAGAGCTCGAGCTTGAAGCCACCAAAAGAGAAATGGACCGTATTCGTCTAGAACAACTCGAAAAACAAAAAGCGGAAGAATTAAAAGCAAAACAAGCTCAAATGAACGCCGCAGAAAAAAAACGAAAACAAAACGAAGCAAAAAAAATAGCTGCCGAAGCCTTGAAGTTTTATAAGAATGGCGAGTACCAAAAAGCCCTTCCCCTTTTTCAACAAGCTCTTGAGTTAGATCCTGAAAATACAGATTACTATCTTCAATACGGAATCACTCAATACCGACTAGAACAATTCAATGAAGCACTTGTAACAATGAAAGTCGCTCCTAATAAGCCCGAAAGCTTAGTGGAAAAATCTTACTATATGGGGCTTATTTATTTTCGTCTTCGAGAACTACCTCAAGCTTTAGAAAAGTTTCGCTATGTGAAAACGTCTCCTGATCCGCAACTAGGTCCTTCAGCCGCCTTCTACGAAGGGATGATCTTATTTGGACAAGAAAAATGGGATGAGTCGCAAACTAGCTTTGAGCAAGTTTTAGATACATCTGAAGACCCCAGAATGGATGAAAAAGCAGAAGAATATATAGAGAAAATTGCCAACATCAAAGCTTGGAATAAGAAAAAAGAAAAACCCTTTACCCTTGTTGCCATGGTGGGGGCTCAATATGACTCTAACGTACTGTTATCTCCTGATGGTGTAGCCTCACAAGGGTCTACTATTGAAGGAGATATGAGAGGGGTTCTCATGGGCCAACTGCAATACCGAGCTCTTTATGAACGCAGTCACGAGTTTGTACCCACGGCCATGACCTACTATCAGCGGTCATCAAAAGATTCTGTTTCTTCAGCGGATGTTTTCTTAAACAATATCGCTCTTCCCTACACCTATAAAGGCACAGCTTTGGGGAAAGGCTATAAGTTTACCGCAAAACCGGCTTATGAGTTAATTAATATGGATGTCAATGAAGACGGAACCAGAGAGGTTGTTCTTAACTCTATTATTGCCAACTTTGATAACACTTTTGTTATGAATGACCGCTGGATTGCCTCATATATTTTTGAAGCACGTCAAGATGACTCTCAACTCACGACCTCCACCAATGATGACGATGCTGATGCCATAAGGTATACACTCAAAACAAAACATATTAATTTTCTCAATGAAAAGAAGAAAAAACTTTTAATTTCTAACTTTGCTATTGTTTATAACGATGCGAATGGGAAAAATAAAAAATATCAACGCTTTGAACTGGGTGCAACGTACATGAAACCCATTAATTGGTGGGAGAGCACCTGGAATTTAGGTCTTGCTATTTACCAACTCAATTATCCCGATGCCTCAACGGCAAGGAAAGATCTCAATGCCACGCTTACAACGGGAATTACTCGTCCTGTTTACGATTGGCTCAACTTTGGTGTCACTGCCACCTATACCAACAACAACTCGGATGTGAGCACCAATCAATATTCAAAATATACAGTGATGACGAACTTTACTTCGAACTATTCATTTTAAAGATTTTTCGTCTCATGAACAATGTCACTATGGCCCACGCGAAATTCAATTAGGCGATGGGTAATTTCATTGGATCGATTCACATTGATATAAAGTCCCATTTTACCCAATAAGAAGTGATTAAATTTTGTTTGAGTTGTTAAAAAAACAGTATGCATTGGAGAGTTAAATTTATTAATATTTTGAGCCACTCGAGATTTATTCTTTATCATCTCTTCAACTCCTCGATTCAAACTCGAGCAATTATTGATATTGCCATCTATTTGAAAGCTGACATTCGGAAAATGAGTCTCTAACAAATAAGCTGAGTGCATAATTTCATTTAAGCAACGTACATTTAGAGGATTGTCGGTAATTTGAAGTTTTCCGTAAGGACCGGTTTGAATCAAAAACTCTGATTTGACTTGAATTTTTTTATCCCAATCCATTAAAGCTAAATAAGCGAGAAGGCTTTGTTTATTTTTTGAAGAGTTGCGTGTGAGAAAGCGAAGTACTTTTCTTCCCGCATAACCAGAGTCTTTTCCTACTTTGGATTTCAAAAGTTTTTCTGCATCATCCATATCTACTTTTTTACAGCCATAAGACTTGGACTGACAAAATTCAACCTCAGGTTCATCCAAATGGCAGGCGTAGATAGAGTCTTAATTGGAATTCATGACATCAAATAAATTGGAACTACAACTTCCTCCAGCCCAAGCACTGAGTGAAAAAATGAAAGCAATGCTTCCCAATAAATAATGAATCCAATGAACTTTCATGGCGTCCTTTAAAACTTAAGTTCTACTTAGCCAGGAACATTTTGCAGTTGATGTGCCATTTTATTTTTGACTTGAGCTCAAATCTAATTGCAAACAGTAATATTTATTAAATAATTTCATATACTTATAAGGTAGATAGAAAATGAAATTGTTTCACAGTAGCGACAAGGATGGGGACTTTTTTAGCTTCCATAGACCATTCTTATACATTCGACCAAATATATAGATAAAAACGTAAAAAAAAAAAAAAAAAGTAGGAAGAAAATTCCCAACA
>JAGRAB010000305.1 GCA_020435085.1 Bdellovibrionales bacterium
GGCTCAAACGATCACCAAATCGTTTTTCTAATTCTTTACGAATAGATTCTGTCATACTTTCAACAGTTTTAAGAGACTTTTTCAGTTGGCTCAACAAATGAAGTAATTCTTTTTTTAAGGCTTTTCCCTCTCGATCACGCTCTTTATTAAAAGTCTCAAGAGCTGATTTTAAAACACTAAAGATAATTTTTTTCTCAGCTTCCGACGCCTCTGTTTTTTCTTCAATAACAACCACATCATTCAATGCTGCAATGGTTTCCAAACGAACATTTGCATCCATTTTTAAAAACTTTGCTAATTTTTTATAAGAGTCTTGCCATTGTTTTGCCATTGCCAAATTGATAGTAACCTCACTGGCACTCGCATCTAAGGTTTTCCTATGAATATATAAATCAACAGTTCCACGAGCAGCATATTTACCAATAAACTTTTTAATTTCAATTTCTAATGATTGATATTGCCGAGGCAGGTGTGGTCGAATATCTAAATAACGGCCATTCACTGATCGCAATGTTGCCGATACAGAAACTTTATTTGTCGTTTGAGAGGCTGTTCCAAAACCTGTCATACTCTTCATGTATTGTCTCTCCAAGATGTTTTAATTATTATCAAGGTGGGGATTGCCTTCGGTCAATAAGTAGCTCCTTACTTTAGTCTCAGCTTCCAACCTTTGGTTGAGGGAATCATACCAAATAATTTCTTTATCCCGCTGAAACCAAGTTTTTTGTTTCTTTGCTAACTGCATAGTTCCCCTCACAATAGAGTCTATCCACTCTTGTTCTGTTCCTTGGCCTTGTAAATAATCGACAGTTTCTTTGTATCCAACACTATTTAATGGTGCCCAATCTTTTAACCCTTCTTGAAGAAGTTCCCTCACTTCATTTTCAAGTCCATTTTGAATCATCTCAAGAACGCGTTCATGAACTTTTTTTCGAAGTAACTCTCTCTCTAATTTGAGACCAATTTTTAGCTTTGGCACTGAAAATGAGGAGTTTTCTTCTTGATTTTCAAATGCCTCAATCACATCTGACATTTTTTGTTTTTTTTGCTCTATGATGACAAGGGCACGAATAATTCGATACGTATCATTTTCTGAAATTCGATGAGCATACTTTGGATCTTTCTCTAAAAGCCTTTCATAGAGTTCTTTTGCCCCTAAAATCTTTGTTTCTTCTATTATTCTCTTTTCAATAATAGGGTCTGTTGAAGGTGCAGAATACATTCCCCTTTCAAGGGCTTGAATATAAAACCCACTCCCCCCAACAAGAAAAACATGCTGATGGGCGAGACGTTCTAAAATGACTTTACGAGCTAACTTATAATATTGGCCAGCCGTTATCTTATGGGTTGGTTTTATGATCCCATAAAGCAAGTGCTCCACCTGCTCCATTTCACTTGGACTCGGCTTTGCAGCTCCAATGTGAACTTTATCATAGATCTGAACAGAATCTGCATTCACAATAACTGCATTAAACTCTTTTGCTAATTGAAATGCGAGAGATGATTTTCCGGTGGCTGTCGGCCCCACAAAAAAAACCAATTTATTTTTAAACGATTCTTCCAAAATCTTTTTCTACCTTCGAAAATGGATACTCAACATAAACAGGACGACCATGAGGACAAAAACTCGACAAAGGAAACTCATCCATTTGCTCTAAAAGAGCCCGCATTTGATCTTTACTCAATGCCTGCCCAGCTCTCACAACAGAATGACAAGCCAACGTGGCACAAATATCACCAATCACTTTTTCGAGCGCGAAACTTCCACCCCTATCCATCATTTCATCTGCCAGGAGGTGAAGAGCTTGTACGAGAGCCTTTTCTTTAAGAAGTGTCGGAGCCGCATTGACTGCAATAGATTCTGGTCCCATTTGTTCAATATGTACACCTAACTTTTCAATATCATCTTTTTGAGAAATTAAGGCTTCAACTTTTTCATTTTCAAGATCAACAACAAGTGGAACTAAATAATTTTGAATATCAAGTTTTCCACCCTTCCAAGCTGACATCAATGTTTCAAAGGCCACTCGTTCATGAGCGGCATGTTGATCGACAAGTAACAATGCTTTTTCATTTTGAGCAACAATATAAGTAAGATCTGCTTGACCTAAAATATCTAATCGCGACCAGAGTTTTGTACCACTTGTTGTCTCTGCGACATTCTCTGTCAAAATTACTTTTTCTTCATTATATGTTTTTTCAGTTTCCAAATAACGATCGAGCTCATTATCGTCTTTATACTGTCTTTTTGAAATCGGCGAATAAGTTTTTAATGTCTCCATGACAGACATATTTTCATTCTTTGTAAATGCAAAATCTTTTTTAGAATAATTTGTTTTTTGAAAGGCTTCATCTTGAAAGCGAAGAGACTCAGAATTTGTTGATTTTTCTAATCGAAGCTCATTTTCAGGACGATACGTTGGAGTCGTGCCAATAGTCTCTTTCACCCATGGAGCTTTTTCAAGAACCTCTCTCACAGCACGGTTCACCGCACGAAAAGCATTATTGGCTTTCAGAAACTTTACTTGGGACTTTGTTGGATGAATATTGACATCGATTTCTTCTGGATCACAATTTACCCATGCCACTGCATACGGGAACTCCCCGTGCATCAGAAGATTTCTATAACCATCCATAATCGCTGCTTGTAAAGACCGGTCTTGAACCCAGCGTTTCTGAGCAAATAACCAAATTTGCCGACTATTCCCCGTGGTCTCGTTCGGAGCTGAAATACACACCTGAGCTCGAACCCCCTCAACCTCAGCGTCTCCAAAGTAAAGTGGATTTTTTTCTAAAATTTGTTCCGCTCTTTCTTTGAGGCTTTCTGTTTTTGCCCAAAAGTAAATAAGTTTATTGTTTGATCTCACTTTTAAATTAATATTGGGATACGCCAAAGCCATAGCTTTAAGTACATTTTTAATTTGAGTGATTTCTGCAGAATCACTTTTTAAAAATTTGAGCCTTGCAGGGACATTAGAAAATAAATCTTCTATAATCACCGTTGTCCCAAAATCGGCACCCACTTCTTCAACATCTCGGGCTTTTCCAAATTCAGAAATCAATTGATGCCCTTTTTGATCTTTCATTTTAGTAATCAGAGTCAACCGACTGACTGCTGCAATACTTGCAAGGGCTTCACCTCGAAAACCATAGGAACTTAAACCCCATAAATCAGAAGAATTTGAAATTTTACTGGTTGCATGACGGGCGAGAGATAATGGTAAACTTGCTCGAGAAATTCCCCGTCCATTATCTCGGACTTTTACCCATCTTCCTCCTTGCTCAACCTGCACTTCAATCTCGTCGGCACCAGCATCAATAGAGTTTTCAACAAGCTCTTTGACGAGATGGGCTGGTCTCTCAACAACTTCGCCAGCGGCAATTTGATCTATCACTTCGGGAGCTAAAACATGGATTTCCATGCCATTTTTAACCATCTTCTTCTCAAGAAGTCTATAAGGTGCCTGTCACTTTTTTGCATCTATACCGCGTCATTCTCTCAAAGGAGTCAGTTCAAATACTGCATTATCAGAGCCTCTTATGAACTTATAAAAACTCAAAATAACGCAGCATTGCTACCATTGAGGAGCCTGGCACCTTATCGGGTAAAAGCTGGCCTCCTTAATTGCGGACGATCTTGCCTCTCCGTCCTCTA
>JAGRAB010000306.1 GCA_020435085.1 Bdellovibrionales bacterium
GAACCCTAAATACTGTTCTGGAAACAAGAAGTTAACTTTTGACTCCGACATTAATTTCACTTCTTGTCGAAAAGTCCTTTTGAGGTTAAAAAACATTGGCAAAATCCAAACTGATTCTTTTGATTTCTCAAGATGATCCAGTAGTTCAGTGAAATTTCGATCTTTATAAGATGAATCATCTCCTATATTTCCTTGAGTTACCCAGGAACGAAGGAGGTATATGCCCTCTTTTAAATCGGAGGTTAATCTCTTATTTCTTAATCGTCTGAGCAATAACCATCGGTAGATATACGAGCAAGAAAAATATATCGACCTTAAAAGTAATTTCAGCCACACTCGTGGTCCATGAAACTTCTCGCAGAAAGTCATATGATTCTCCACGCGGACACCCATCAGCGTTGATGCTTTTGCTAAAAATGAATTGAGTATGAGTGAATCTGAGATGATTAAAATCTTACCTTCCATTTTGGAAATTAAATCTTGAGCAAAATGTAAGTAAATCAATATTCGGAATAAAGGACCACTAGTCACGCTTCTAGATGCCAGCTGAGTTCCCCAAAAATACTCATTCTCACAATTTTCTAAATTAATTGATTGGGAAAGCTCTAACAAATCATTCTTCAACTCTTCAGCTAAAGTATAAAATTCTTTACCTAAAGTTCTAATATGATAATTTCCAGACTTATTCTTGATATCCAATAGTGTCAAAAAATCATCACTCAGATACCAATACTCATAATCCCTATCCAAAAACTTTTTAATGTTCTTTTTTGCGAATGACTTGGTTAAAAGGACAACTTTAGTCATAACTTACTAAAATAATTTGCCAATTCATCAATTGCACTGGTCCCCATGGCCAGAATACCCTCTTCTGAACTACCACCGACGTGCGGAGTTCCCACAAAGTTATCGCATTTGAACAAAGGCGATTCAATAAGAGGCTCATTGGCAAAAACATCCATAGCAGCTCCTGCAATAGTGCCTGCTGAAAGGTGCTTATAGAGGCTCGCCTCATCAACGATATTTCCACGGCTCAAGTTAATTAAGACAGCATTCTTTTTAAAATGAGATAAAGCAGTATCATTAATCATCATATGTGTCTTCTCAGTATAGGGAACATGAAGTGAAACTACATCAGAATATTTATAGATTTCTTCTGCAGAAACCATTTCAATGTTATGTTGTTTAGCAAATTGAGAAACATCGGTAATATCACACCCAAGAATTTTGCAGCTAAATGGAGTGAGTAACTTCACCAAATCCTTTCCAATATTTCCAAGACCAATAATTCCTACAGTTTTTTCCGTCAATTGGACACCGCGAAGCATATTCCATCGCCCCGCTTTTAATTCACTATTATGAAGTGAAATTTTCCTGAATAAATCGAGGATCATGCCCAGAGCCAACTCCGATACAGCCCTCCGATTCACCCCACCCCTCCAACCAAGTACAATTCTATATTTCTCCATGGCCTGTTGATCAATATTATTCAACCCTACACCATATTTGGAAATAATCTTTAAATTATCAGACAGTCCCGCCAAAACATCATTATTAATAGGCTCTAAAGCAACAATAGCCCCCTCGCAACCGCGAAGAAATTCTACCAGGGAATTACCTTCAAGCTTGAGACCATCATCATTAAACTTAATATTGGAAAACTTCTGCTGCATCAGTTCCCGCAACCCTTGATGCCTAGAAAAGGTTCTGGAGCAAACTGCCACTTTATTTGGTATCATGACTTCACTATTCTTTCGAAAATCTCTTTTTGTTTTGGATCAGACATGATCAACTCTTCTATCATTGAAATTTGCTCGGGAATATCCACGCCTTTTGTTTCATTAGTGCTAACCACTCCCTGAATCGAAAAATCGTGTTCCAATACTCTGAGCATATCTACACTTTCTTTTTGCTCCAATGGAGTTGATTCCAAATTGTGAAACTCATGGAGAAAATCTTTAGCAAATGCCATGATCCCAGACTGCTTATAATACTTTACATCGTTATCAACATCTTTTCCTGGAATTCTCGACCTTGAGAGATAAAGAATGTTGTTCCCTCGAGATAAAACCACTTTCACAATATTCTCACTATTTAGCTCACTAAAGTCAGTGATTGGATAAACCAGGCATGAAGTTTTTAAGCCCTCAATTTGAAAAAATGGTGCGAGAACCTCTTCAATAGCTACTGACGAGACCATAGGTTCATCCCCTTGAACATTGATAATCACATCCGAAGTAAGACCCCTGGCTGCCTCTTCGATTCTATCTGTACAACGCTCATGAGTATCCGCTGTCATAATAGCTTTCCCACCATTACTGACAACCACATCAAATATTTCGGGATCACATGTAGCTACATAAGTTTCATCAATTAACCCCATTTTTTCCACTCTGCGACGAACATGCTCAATCATAGGCAAACCAAGGATCTTTTCCAAAGGCTTACCCGGAAATCTTGAAGAGCCCATACGAGCTGGAATTAAAGCAATAACTTTTAATGATTTTTTCATTGAGGCATCACTCCACAATCCACGTTGATACATTGACCAGTAATTGCTGAAGCTTCCTCTGCAAGGAATAGACAACTTCTGGAAATTTCTTCCGCAAGAGGAAGTCTTCCCAATGCTGCCTGACTTTTTGCAAAACTTGAAAAGTATGCCTCGATGTCCTGACCTTGAGTCGGAGAAACACCCTCACTGAGAGCTGAAATCAAATTTTCCGTTTTTATATAAACAGGACAAACAGCATTGACCCGAATTCCCTTAGATCCAAGTTCCTTAGCCAGAGATTGGGTAAGACCATTGACACCAAATTTTGCTGCACAGTAAGCTGAGTTGTTAGCACTCCCTCTTTTTCCAGCAAGGCTTGAAATATTAATAATTGAAGAACCTGGCTTCATCACCTCTGCCGCCTGTTGTGCCCCCCAAAAAGTTCCGTAAAGATTAGTTTCAATCATCATTGATAGAAATTCTTCATCAATATCTTGAATTGGTTTCCACTGGGAAACTCCCGCATTATTCACATAAACGTTGAGCCTTCCGGTCCACTCCATTGCTGTTTCCACTAATTTTTTGTGCGTTTCTCTTTTCCGAACATCACCAGCCAAGAATTTTGCATTTTTGGGAAGATTTTTTGTAAATTCATTTTCTTTTCGAGCACAAAAAACCACATTGAACTCTTTTTCTAGGAATGATTTTACCAACTGAGCCCCAATTCCTTGTGAAGCTCCTGTAATGACCACAGTTTTCATATCGCTCCTTTATATCGTCATACAGGAGAAACCACCATCAACGGCGATTTCACTACCTGTCACAAAACTTGCCGCATCAGAATTTACCCACAAAACAGCACCCACTAATTCTTCAACTTTTCCGTATCGTTTCATACGTGTATGTCCCCAGATAGCTGCCTGTCGTTCTTCGGTGATAAAATTATCAATACTCCATTGGGTAGGAAAAAAACCAGGCTTAATTGAGTTTACTCTCACGCCACTGGTACCCCATTCTCTAGCTATATTCTGAGTTAAATTTTTAATGCCTGCCTTAGCCACTGAATAGGTAAATGCTTTGGAGAGCGGAGGTCCAGAGGATGCTGAGCTTAAGTTTAATATAGAGCCGGAACCTCGACGAAGCATATGCTTGCCAAAGACCTGACAGCCAAAAAGAGTTCCTTTTAAATGAACTCCTATAATTTCATCCCACTCTGTCTCATTAATTTCCATGAGTGGAGTGGGTGCATTGATCCCAGCACCATTAATGAGAATGTCACAATGACCAAAAGACTGAAGGATCTGATCAAGACTATTTTGGAAACTTTCTTTAGAAAGAGCTTGGTGCTCTAAGGCTATAGCTTTTCCACCGGCTTCTCTAATTTGACTAGCAACTCTTTCCGCTTTTTCCAAACGACTGTCCATAATAGCAACTTGACAGCCTGCTTTCCCAAAAGCTCTCGCCATCTCACCGCACAGCATTCCACCACCACCAGTGACTGCGGCCACTTTACCTTCAAGATTAAAGAGCTGATCCAAATAACTCAAATTGTCCTCCTGTTTTGAATACGCCAAATATTTCCATCAAATTGCCAAATGCAGGAACACCCTCAAACTTAAAATCTGATATTCGTCCAACAAAAGATACCCCCGCCTGCATTGCTGATTTCTGATCTTCTCTGCTATCTCCAATAAATAATAGCTGCTCAGGCTGATAACCACCTTCAATGAGAATTTGCTTAAGTACATTACTTTTAACAATGGGACTTCCAAAAGTCTTTTCAAAATAAGAATTGAGACCTCTCGCTTGTAAAATAATCTCTAACTCGTCTTGAGGCGTAGCTGAAGCCAAATATGCTCTCATTTTTTTTTCTTTTATATAATCTAAAAAAGCTTTAGCCCCTTCAACAAAAGGACAACTTATGATTTTTGTGCGTGTTAGCTCTCTAAATAAATTCGCCCACCCTTCTTCAAAACCTTTCGTGTCACGTTTGATTCTTAAAATATTTTTCGCAATATCATGAAATTTTTGATACCGATCTACAGCATTGTGAGCAAAGTGATAAGCCATGATTTCATTATGCTCGGGATAATCTTTGAATATATCATTAAAAGCCATGTTTTTTATTTGATTGGACTCAACGATAACTCCATCAAAATCAAAAACAATCA
>JAGRAB010000307.1 GCA_020435085.1 Bdellovibrionales bacterium
GGAAGGTGGCCCGGAAAGTTAAATGGACCCAATACCGCCATAACTCCCCTTGGTTTAAATCGAATCCAACCATCTGTGTGAGCTTGAATATTTTCAATTTTTTCGTCTGCCACAAGTTTAAGAGAGTGATCGATGGTAATGCTGATCTTTCCAATCATCGCCACCACCTCTGTTTTAGCTTCCCAAAAAGGTTTTCCTGTCTCTCTTGATATAGTTGTGGCTAACTTATCCGTGTTCGTCTGATAAACCTCTTTCAGACGGTTCATGTACTCAATTCTTTTTTCTAAACCTAATTTTGCCCATGGATGAAACGCCGCTTTTGCTGCCAAGCACGCTTTATCAATATTGTCATAATAAAACACACCTTCATAAACGATGTCTCGCAAGTTGGCCGGACTTTTAATGACCCAATGACCATCTTCGCCTTCAGGTTGCTGAAACTCACCGTTGATATAGTCACCAAGGTTTTTAATTGTTTCTGCGGCTGACATAAATCCCCCTACTCCATAGGACTCAAAAAGATTTCACTTTTCTCTTTGAGCTTCAATATTTTCTTCGTTTTTTCTGGCAAATAGACGCCCGAGTCATCTTGCATATAAGCTGATTGGCATCCAAAAAACTCTCCGTCCTCCATAATGGCCAAGTACCCAACGCGATTATAATGAGGAGCCTCTCCTTTATTGACACAAAATTTCCTCCCATTTTTTATCAACGGGATATTATCTATCTCTGCTTTTAGATGAGGGCCTCCATCAAAGGGGTCCACTTCATCTGTGGCTTCAAAACCTATTTTTTTAAGCATGTATTCTGCCGCTTGAGTCTCTTCTGCCACTCGCCCCATAACCAAACGTGCTCGTGAATCAAGAAGTGCCAGATAAATATCTTCTTCTGGAAATAGGTCTTCAATAAACCCTTTGTTTTGCTGGCTCAAAGCATCTGCTTCGGCATAAGGCATTCCTGTAAACCTTCGACCAAGAGCCTCCCAAAACTCACTCCTTCCCTCTTCGGTCAGTGGTGGAGCCATCTCTGAGTGAATCATTTTACCAAACCGTTGGCGATCCAGCGCGATATATAAAAAACGAATCAAGCTCATGAGCTTTCCCAGCTTTTCAGGCAATCGACGATAACCACGATCAAGAACAAGGCCGCCAACCTCAGCGGCTCCATCTGTTTCAATTCTAAGTCTTAAAACTTGATGAATAAATCCAATTCCTAGATCTTTCGAAAATCGCTCTTTCTTTAAAATTTGAAAAGAATAAGCGGGTTTTTTTTCGTTCCCCTTTTTACCAACAATTTGAGAACTTCCTGCAATAAACCCATCAGATGTGTCTTCAAGAACAAACAGATACTCTGCTTCATTCGCAGAAACCTTCCCCTCAAAAGAGGCAATGCTTTTGTCAATTTTCTTTCCAATCACATTTTTATCTGCTGGTAAGTTTAAAAGTGTAAATTGTCGCGCCAACTCCATCAGCTGTTTTAAGTCTTCTCTACGAGCACTGCGAACAATAAAATTCATAAACAAAACCTTTCAATCGCTTTTTTATAAAACTCAATAGCAAGTTCCAAATCATCAATACTCACTTTTTCATCCGGGGCATGGGAGTTTCCCAAACTCTTCCCTGGGCCAAACACAAGACATTCTAAACCTAATCGACTAAAAACACTGGCCTCTGTGGCTCCCGCAATTGTTTGAGGCTTTGCAGATTGATTAAGCCCTTTTAAAATCTCGCAGGACCCCTGTAGAAATTCTGATGTCTTTGCCACATGAAAAGCTTTTTTATAATCCAAGATACGAAAGCTGGATCCAGCCTCCTCACAGGCTTTTCCCAGTCGAGTCATCCA
>JAGRAB010000026.1 GCA_020435085.1 Bdellovibrionales bacterium
CCCGTTCCACAGAAGGAATTTGTAAAAAACCTACAAAAAAGGGGCCATCACAGGCCCCCTCACTCATTTCAACTATTAAAATTTCTTATTCTTCGTGCGTTTCTTCTGTGGCTTCTTCTTTTGGTGCTGTTTTCATTTTTGCACGCATTTCTTTATGCTTCATTTTCATTTCTTTGCGCATTGCTTTGTTATCTGCTTTCATATTTTTCATTGCTTCTTTTTCGGCTTGGCATTGAGAAGCATCGTTGTTGTGCTCTTTCATACATTGACCGAATTTGTCGTGAACGTCGGCCATGCCTTTATGCATTTCAGCCATCTTTTGGTGGTGCTCACCTTTCATATTCATCATCTTTCCTTTTTTATCGCCACCTTTTGCATGAGCGACCAAAGAAAATGCCAACCCGATACTTGCAAAAAACATTACTAATTTTTTCATAGAGAATGATCCTCCGTTATTAATTGTTCATAACAATCAATTATTCAGTAATCTTTTTGAAAGGGATAATTAAAATTTTTTAACTAGGCTATTTTTTTTGAATAAAACTAAATACTAAAGCGTTTGTAAAAAACGAATCAGGTCCTGACGCATCCCCTCATCTAATTGATTTTTACCATCAATAACAAAAATTCCCTTGTCGTGACCTATATTTGAAGAACCTGGACGTCGAGTAAAAAAATAATACTCTCGACGCATTTTCCAAGCTTGAGGCACATTTTTGCCTACAGGATATCCATTACACTGAGAATCAAAATCCTTCTCTTTGTCCTGAGCCTCACCCATATAAAAACCTCTTACCCGTTTATTAGCAGGCTTTAAGAGTTCACATAAATTGGGAATAGAATTATTATGAAAATATGGCCACCGTGCCCAAATGCCAACAAGAGGTGGCGGTACATAGCCATTTTGAACTTGAATTCGCACTCCCGCTTTTTGAGAAATGACCAAATCATTTAAAGGCTCTAAGGATGACATACCCAAATATCTTTGTGGGTCTGTTCCTACGTTCATAACAGGAGTGGGTTGGCGGTAGTCAACAAGAGTTGTCTCTAACTGTTGTAGCACGGGTAACTGTTCACCATTTGGCAACATCCAGCCTTTTAAATAAACTCCGTGGCATTTGGCACAAGTTTTTTGGTAAACTTGATAACCACGTTTTGCACTTATCAAATGCTCCTCTGTCGCTTCAAAAAAATCAAAATAACGTGGTGCCTGTGTAGAAAAAACTGCAGCTGTCAGCTCACGCACTTTATCTGCGTTTGCCTCTAGCCACCCTTCTAGTTCCATTAAATCAGAACCTCGACCAATTTCATTCCATAAAAAATTTGTGAAGATCGGATTTCCTGAAATGACAGATCCATCCGATAGCCAACGTGTTTTGTATTTTAAATTCCACCAAACGGCAGGCTTTGAATCTGCCACAAAAGTTTCTAACTTCTCCATTCTTGGATGCTGAGTCCAATAAGGATTTTTTGAAGCATAGTTATCTTGCTCTCGACGGGCGAGCGATAAAGAAACCTGCGCGAGAGATGTATCGAGCCCTAGTTGTATTGGTGATTTCACACCAACATAATTCATGTTTTCTTTTGCCCTCACGAAGAGATCAATTTCTTCTGGCGAAGCTTGAGTGAACCAACGGAATCGATTTTCTGTGACAAATTTTAAGGTTTGTTTTCCTTTGACGAAATACTCATTGGCTCTTGAAAATCGGTTCGTTAAACCCAGCACCCTTGTGCCAAAGAGATTTGCAGAATGGCACTGAGCGCAGCTAATTGTAAATCCTTGAGTCCCATGAGCTTTTAGAATTGTGAAGCCCATGCGATGACTTGGTCGCTGATGATTAAGAAAAGGAATTTCAACGGATTCTTCCTCTGGGTATTCGTTTAACCCAATCCAAGCTTCTAAATCATCAAATGAATTGATAGCATTAAAATCTCGAAATAATTGCTTCAGAAACCAACGAATAGGATTGCTATCGTCAGTTTCAAAAAGTGCATTCAGAGCTCTTAAAGGCAATATGATTCCCGTTGTCTCAATCGGATAATGAAGAGCATGAAGTCGTCCTTGTCGCACAGACTCGGCCCACTCAGAGTCAGACATTTGATAAATGTTCTCACGCCCCCCAATGGGAATAGGAGCATTTTCACTCCAATTGGGCTCGGTCCACCCAGACAACCAAAATATTGATGCAAAAATCAATAAGATTTGAAAAAGAAGTTTTCCCATGCTGTCCCCCCGAGATGCACGCTAGAATGAACTCACTACATGATAGGTGAATGATCCGTTGGAAATGAAATCAAATTGGAGCGGTCATTGCGAAAAGTCAGACCTTGATGCTCCATCCCCAACTCTTCAATAGATATCAAGCTATAAATAGATAAGTGCAGGCTTTGAACATTCTCAAATCTCTTTTTGAGTTGTTCTTCTGTGGGCTGCACCACAACGCCACTTGTATTAAAAATAAAATCTGAGATTTTTACAAAGCTAAGACCCAAAGTAGAGTCCTCGATTTTCATCGCTTTAAGTGCCACAATCTGCCCCTCTTTAGGGTCTCGATAATGGATAAGATAAAATGTCTCTGGTTTTACTGTTGATTTTGCCATGGGTCCTTATACTCTTATTTTTCTGAAGTTGTCATGGCCTCGGGCCTCACCTTCCATTTTTTTTAAAAAAACTGTCTAACTTATAAGCATATGTTTTTGTTGA
>JAGRAB010000308.1 GCA_020435085.1 Bdellovibrionales bacterium
GCTCTTTGTTTTTATGAAACCGAAACTCAGTGCTCCCAGCATCTCGACTCTTAAATGATACTATGTCGTCAGAGAGAAATTGAACTTTGTAATAATAAGATAAATTTTGTGCACTTGAATCTTCAGACTCTTTTGGCGTCTGTTCTTTAACTTGCTCGTCATAGGACTTCAGCTTTTCTTGAACAAACCCCGATATGCCATAATCCCAGCGATCATTTTCCAAAAAGATATCTTCAGGCAGCCCGATGCCCTAAAACGGCTTTCATGACTTCCCGTCAATACAATAAAAGCTCATTGGGTGATCTAATAGTTCATTAGAGCAATGAAGGTGCCAGAAGTTCATTTTCCTCTGAAAATTTCAAAATGAGACATTTTGTTCGTGTTATCAGCCACTTAGATGACCGACTGCTAAGCTTTTGTTAAAATATAAAAATCAGTAGTCCGTCACCAGATCTCTACTCAATAAAAATTAAAGGAAGTGAATCATGAAGCGGCTTTGGGGTTCCGTGATTGGTCTATTTATCATATTTTTATTTCAAAATTGTTCACCTATGCATGAAGGTTTACAAAGTCAGGGGCTAGGAAGTTCTGCAGAGGCTACGCTACAATCGGCTTCCATTTTTGAATCAACATTACATCCAATTTTGCAGAATAACTGTGCGCAATGCCATGGAGTGAGTCAGATTCCTCGTTTTGCTGTCGCAGATCCGCTGGCATCACATGATGCTCTTTTTCAATATGGACTTGTCGATCTAACAACACCAAGCAACTCACGCTTAGTTTCTAAAATCGCTCAAGGTCATCAGGGCTTTTCATCCAGCTTAAGCACACAAATTGAAACAGCTATTCAAGCATGGGCAGATGGTCTCCTTGCCGCCAATCCAGGGAGCGGACTTGGTGGACTTCCACCAACTCCAGTACTAGAAGCAACATTTTCATCTATTCACTCTTTAATTTTGGTGCCAAAGTGTGTGGGCTGCCATAGTCCAACTGGGACGAGAAGGAGTGAAGACTATTCAGATTATCAATCCACTCTTCAAACCGGAAAAATTGTACCAGGAAACGCCAACGGCAGTGAAGCTTACCAAGAGTGTGTGAGTGGAAGCATGCCCGAAGGAGCCCCTCGTCTCAGCGATCAAGAGTTGGCTGTGCTCAAAGATTGGATCAATGCTGGGGCTTTGAATAATTAGTGAGTGGCCTCTACAGGATTTTTAAGTATTAAAATATCAGCACATGAAGTTTGTGAATTTGTTAATTTCTTGTTGTTCCAACGAGGAAATAATTTGGACAAAAGAGATATTTTTTTTGGACTCATTTCATGGTTGTAATCAAGATTTTTCAGTTTTTTTGTAAGTTTAAATGCGTGATAAGCTTGAAGCCCAAAGGCACTTAATACTAACCCTGCGGCGGAATGTTCAATAACCTTCATATGGTCTTTTATAAAAGCAACTAAAAGCTCGTAGTTTGTTGAATATCCTGAATACTCAAATGTTTTTGCGACGATAGCAAGGCTGATGATTCCTAATGCAAAAGAGGTGGAGTTTGTTGATAAGCCATATGTATTTCTAGGCATTCTTTGATCTAGTCTCATATCAGAAATTTGACGATCTTTGCTTAAGACTCTTCGATATTTTTCTG
>JAGRAB010000309.1:0-3390 GCA_020435085.1 Bdellovibrionales bacterium
AACTTATGTATTTTGAATAATCATTCAACAGGTCTAAAGGTTTAAAGGAAAAGATGAATCAACAAAACGTAGATTTAAAAAAAATTTTAGAAAAAATGACGCCAACTCCAACTTTGCCGGTATCAATAAGCCCTGAAGAGCAAATAGAAAAAATAGAGCATCACTTTAAAGCCATTATGGAAACACTCGGCTTAGATTTGCGAGATGATTCGTTACAAAAAACTCCACATCGTGTGGCGAAGATGTATGTGAATGAAATATTCTCAGGTTTGAGGGAAGAGAATTTTCCAAAAGTAACTGTGATAGATAATAAAATGAAATATGATCAAATGATTGTTGCTAAGCATGTCGGTATCATGACGGTTTGTGAGCATCACTTTGTGACAATTGATGGGTTGGCCACAATTGCCTATATTCCAAATAAAAAAGTAATTGGACTTTCAAAGCTCAATCGAATTGCTAAATATTTTTCTCGACGACCACAAGTTCAAGAACGACTCACCAAGCAAATTGCAGACTGTTTGCAAACTGTATTAGAAACAGATCACGTTGCGGTGAATATCGATGCAAAACATTACTGCTTAGCATCTCGAGGCATTGAAGATACAAATAGTACAACCAATACTTGTGATGTCAGAGGTGATTTTCGCGGCAAACCTGAAACGCGAGGTGAATTTCTCAGACATTGCCAAATAGGAATTTTAAAGTCTTAAAATGAAGAAAAATATTTTATTTTTTTTCGTCATTTTTCTCATTGGGGCATGGGCTTTTTTAGTGCTCCTCTCGCCACAGCAGACTCCTGAGAAGGGGCCTTCAGAATCAACTCCACTAGGTAAAGCTTTATCTCAAGATCAACCGCAAGAGAGAAAAAATGTTGTTGAGACAAAAGAAAAAAAGGTCACGTATGCAAAATCATGGGGAAATAGGCCGCTTAAAAATGAAGAAGTCAAACCATTAAATATAAAAAAAGAAGAAGAAAAAAACAGTATTGCTTCAAAAGAAAAACCATCTCCTCCACATGCAATTGACGTTGAGGCATTAGAGCAAAAAAAGTTTCACTTTCTTGTTGATGTATTAAAATTATATCCTGAAGATGCTCAAGATGTGCTTGCGCGCTACCAAGATATTTTAGAAACTACTAATAAATACCCCTCAAGATCAAAAGAACAAATGGAAAAAATATCTGTTCTTATGGCAGAGTATGAGATGTGGCTACGTCGAAAGCTTGGTGAGGGTGATTATTTACAGTATGTTGAGTTTCTCGACAAAGCCATGCGTGAATAATGGTTTTAAATGGTTGACGGACCTGACTACCGACGATCTACTAAATAAGTAGGGAGTGTGTAATGGTAGATAATCATGCTGTAAAAAACTGGAAAGAAAGTCTCCAACAATTTTTAAAGCCTTCTGTGATTATCATGTTGTTTTTTGGTTTTTCAGCAGGCCTTCCTATTCTACTCATTTTCTCGTCACTTTCATTGTGGCTACGAGAGGCTGGAGTAGAAAGGTCAGCCGTAACTTTTTTCAGTTGGGCCGCCCTGGGTTATTCTTTTAAATTTGTATGGGCTCCTCTCGTTGACCGTTTGCCATTGCCCTTCTTACATAAAAAATTGGGTCGACGTCGTTCTTGGATCCTGGTTGCTCAAGTATTTGTGGTTCTAGGAATATTAGGAATGGCACTGACGAATCCTACCTCATCAAGCATGAGCCTTACTGTGATGGCTTTTGCAACGATAGTTTTGGGGTTTTCTTCAGCAACTCAAGATATTTCAATAGATGCTTACCGTATTGAATCAGATACACAAGAAATGCAGGCTCTTCTTTCATCGACTTATATTGCCGGCTATCGAATTGGGATGATCGTTGCAGGAGCAGGAGCCTTATTTTTAGCAAGTCATTTTGGCTCAACCGGTGAGCACTATTCTTATTCAGCATGGAGAACAACATACTTTATTATGGCAATGGCTATGTTGGTAGGAATTCTAACAACGTTTTTGGCTCCAGAACCTCAAGTCCAAAGCCGAGCTGCCAATACCAATTTTACGACTTTAGATTATCTGCGATTTACTGGATTATTTGCAGTGATTGCCAGTATTTTTGCGGGCACATTTTTTGTGAGCTCATCATTAACAGAAAATCTAAAATCTCAAGTGGCAGCAGTGATTGGGGAAGGTTTAAGTGGTTTTCTCATTGAATCCACGCATTTTATTTTTGCAGTTGGCATGGCTGTTACTGCAGCAATATTACTTTTGAAAGTGCATTTCGTAAATAAACAAATGGTTCAAGAGACATATGTCGACCCTATAAAAGATTTCTTTGATCGCTATGGACAAAGTGTTGCTATTCTTCTTTTGTCACTTGTTGGACTTTACCGGATTTCAGATATTGTTCTCGGAGTTATTTCAAACGTATTTTATCAAGATATGGGTTTTACGAAAGAGCAAATTGCGGGAATTGTGAAGACGTTTGGCTTAATTATGACATTACTAGGAGGATTTCTTGGAGGTATTCTCACGGTTCGATTTGGTGTGATTCGAATGCTTTGGTGGGGAGCTATTTTGTCAGCAGCAACCAATGTTTTATTTATGCTACTCGCAAATATGGGAAATAACGTACCCATGCTTTATTTGGTGATTTCTGCAGATAACCTTTCAGCAGGGCTTGCGAGTGCAGCATTTGTCGCTTTCTTATCAAGCCTCACCAATATTTCTTTTACAGCTGTTCAATATGCCATTTTTACATCATTGATGACTTTGCTCCCTAAAGTTTTAGGTGGCTATTCGGGGTCTATGGTGGATGCCCTTGGCTATTCCCATTTTTTTCTTATGACAGCCCTTATGGGGTTGCCAGTGCTTTACCTCGTGTGGCTTGCTGGGAAGAAACTCACCTAAAAAGCACGCAAGCTGTCCTGCTTAATTGCTGAAGACCCTTCCGTCTTTAAAAGTTTTACAAAAACCACAGTTATTTTGCTCCGCATTGACGTTTCCTTAGAGGATTTTGTATTTATCCTTAAGAACTCGAAGTTTTAAATCTTGAAGGAGAACATGCCATGAAAAAGTTTATTATTGTACTGGCAATAATCTTTTTGCCTCTTGCCGCCCATGCCTACTATTGGTTTCCAGCAAATCCACAAATGAACATTACACCACTACAAACGACAGCCGTGGTTTATAACCCATATGCGTACCCTATTTTTTGTCAAGGGCGAGTAGATGCTCAGACATATTATGGACCTGTAATTTTTGGCTATATGAATACATGGGTACAGCCAGGGCAATACGCTTATGTCTATGTTTATACAAATTACGGTAATCCATTTATCAATGCTTGGGGGCAAATTTCCTGCGGATATTAGTAGGGACTGCAGAAAATTTTTTAAGAAAACTCAAA
>JAGRAB010000309.1:3396-4796 GCA_020435085.1 Bdellovibrionales bacterium
AATCAAGTTGTTTTTGAGATGGACGAAGGTGGGTTTCATTGAATTCGACGAGAGGGGTTTTTGGAAGATTTAAAATATCCATAAAACTTTTTGTCTCTGTATTAAGATAAAATAATCCAGTAAGAATCTCACCTTTATCTCGAGCTTCATGAAGAGCTTTTATTGCCTGGGCTATATTTTTTAAATCAAAAGTTTTAGAGTCCACTTTTTTAAGAATCAAATGGCTCCCATCATGTAAGTCAACAATTTGAGAGGTCCCCTCTTCATAATCGACTCGAATTTCTTCTTGTGGTTGAACAAAACCAAGTTCTTGCATGGAGACAAGGTGTTCTTTGACGGCATTAAAACTTCTTGTTGAGCCCTCATGGTTGGCAAAAGTAATACAAGGAGAAATCACATCAATGACAGCTGTTCCATTATGTCTGAAGGCAGCATCTAAAATAGGAATAAGCTGCTTAGGGTCTCCTGAAAAAGAGCGGGCAACAAAGTCACAGCCTAAATCAATCGCCAGAGAGCAAAGGTCCATGGCAACAAAGGGGTTTTTGTCTCCTGATTTGAGCTCTGAGTTAAGGTCTGCCGTCGCTGAAAATTGTCCTTTTGTCAGGCCATAAACTCCGTTATTTTCAATAATATAAACAATGGGAATATTTCTTCGAATCATATGGGTGAACCCACCCATTCCAATGCTGGCTGTATCGCCATCTCCAGAAATACCTAAGGTCATAAGCTCTGGATGAACAGCTTTCACGCCTGTTGCCATTGGTGCCATCCGTCCATGAATCGAATTAAAGCCATGACTTTTACTTAAAAAATAAGTGGGTGTTTTTGAAGAACAGCCAATCCCAGACATTTTTGCCACTTTATAGGGATTAATTCCCGATTGAAAGAGAGCTGTAATTAAGTGATTGGTAACGCTATCATGTCCACAGCCTGTGCATAATGTGGATGGTGCTCCTTGATACTCTTTTTTCTCAAGGCCGATGGAGTTTGTTTTTGTGCTTATTGTTGTCTCACTCATAAATCTAAAGCCTTTTTGCGAAATTCACTTTCAACATATTTTGCTTCTAAGGGCAGTCCATCAAATTGATGAATAGATGAAATTTTACAAGCCTGCTCAGGAAACTCCATACACAAAATACTTTTCATTTGTTGATCGCGGTTTTGTTCAACAATAATGATATGATCGTTGACCTTTAAAAACTCTTCCACATCTTTATGAAAAGGTAGGGCCTTGACTCGGCATATGTTTAAAGGTGTTTTACGATCAGAGTTGAGTTCTTCAAAGGCCTCAAGTAAAGCCTCTTGGCTTGAGCCATAGTAAAGGACTCCAACTTTAGACTCCTTATGGAGAGTTATTTCAGGGGCTGGGACAAGTGTTTTTGCTGTTTCTAATTTTTTAA
>JAGRAB010000310.1 GCA_020435085.1 Bdellovibrionales bacterium
GTCGTATGCAAACTCTGATAGTTATTGTTTTTCGGCATGGCGATAAAATCTTTAAACCGACCTGGAATAGGCTTCCACAAATTATGAATAAGACCAAGAACCTCATAGCACTCAGGAATCGTATCAACACAAATACGAAAAGCCAGAATGTCATAAACTTGTTCATAATCAATCCCTCGCATTTTCATTTTTTTAAAAATAGAATAAAAATGTTTTGGGCGGCCTGAGATTTCGTGGTTGGACTTAATACTTTTCGCAATTTCGCTTTCTAAATCTTTTTTCACTTCATCAATATACTTTTCCCGCTCCTTCTTTTTTTTACTCACTTTTTGAACAAGAGAGTAATAAGCTTCCGGCTCAGAGTAGCGAAAACTTAAATCTTCCAACTCCACTTTTATAGAACTGATCCCAAGTCTCCCTGCTAATGGAGCATAAATATCTAAAGTCTCAAAGGCAATGCGAGCTTGTTTTTCAGGAGGCATGTGATTCAGCGTTCTCATATTATGAAGGCGATCGGCTAACTTAACGAGGACAACACGAACATCTTTTCCCATGGCTACAATCATTTTACGAATATTCTCGCCTTGTTTTTCATGAGTATTACGAAAATTCATTTTTGAAATTTTTGTGACACCATCAACGATATGGCGAACTTCCTCACCAAATTCTTTTTCAATTTCATCAAGAGTCACATCAGTATCTTCTACTGTGTCATGTAAAAGCCCCGTTGCGATTGTTGGAAGATCCAAATGCAAGTCTGCAAGAATCCCTGCCACGCCTAATGGGTGAGAAATATAAGGTTCTCCACTTCGCCGAATTTGCCCTGCGTGTGCTTTTTCAGAAAACTCATAGGCTTTGCGAATAAAATTGGTATCAGCTTGTGGGAAAAATTGAGTAATGAGGGCGATAAGATCTTCAATAGACTCTATATTAGAATCTGAAAGACGCTCCTTCAGTATGACTTCGCTGCTCATAGTTGCCCTTAAACTTTCTGTACAACTATTAACGGCAAATTAAGGCTAAAACCTTACGAAATTTCAGCCACTTAAGCCAACGAACAATAAATTTGCTGTTTGTTGCTTCGTCGTCGCAGTATTATTCATACAGCCTTGGTGAGCCTCACCCCTGAGGGGTCTCTCACCTTCGGTCCTCGCGCCGCCAGGCAAATTTATTGTTCGTTGGCTTATACAGTAGAAATTAGCGAGCTAAATCTTTTTCTATTTGTATTTCTACAGCACCTAGGCTTTCGTCGACGTCAAAGTAGACATTTCCTGCAGCGACTTCTCTTAAAGAATTAACAACGTACTTATTATTTCTGCCTGGGCTGGTACACTCATCTCCTTTGAGCAACTGCTTGGCCCGTTTTGCAACAAGCAACACTAATGCAAAACGATTTTGAACTTTCTCTAAGCAATCTTCTACCGTGACTCTGGCCATGACTGACACTCCTTCATTTGCCGATATAAACGTCAGAATCTAACTAAGACCCAGCGAATCATCAATGATTTTCTTTATTTCTCGGTAGCATTGTTGAAAATCAGCATTGACCACTTGAAAATCAAACTGATCCGCCATGGCCATTTCTTTTTTGGCATTCTCCATACGAAGCTCAAGGTCTTTAGGGACCTGTCCTTCTCTGCGGATAACGCGATCACGCAACGCGTCTAAAGATGGGGGGGTAATAAAAATACATAGTGATTGCGGATATTTGGAGCGTAAAGTTTGAGCTCCTTGGATATCAATATCCATAATGACAGCCTTCCCCTCTGCCCATGCTTTATGAAGTTGTTCTTCAGGAACTCCATAAAGATTTCCATGTACCTCGGCCCACTCAATAAAATAGTCTTTCTCAATGAGTTCGAGAAATTTTTCACGGCTGAGAAAAAAATAAGGGTTTCCTTCGGATTCGCCTTTTCGCTGAGCCCGAGTTGTGCAAGTAATCACGTCATACAGTATCGAATAATCCTTGAGGGCTTGATCGAGGAAGGTAGATTTTCCAGCCCCACTGGGGCCTACAAGTATGATAATTGCGTTTTTCATTCGATGTTTTGAACCTGCTCTCTTAATTTTTCAATGATACTTTTGGCATCCACTACTGTTTGTGTCAATTTTGCTTGTGAAGATTTTGATCCGATCGTATTAAATTCCCTCAAAAGTTCTTGGCAATAAAAATCCAGTTTTTTTCCTCGAGGTTCAGAGTCATTATCTACAAGCGATTGAAACATGCTCAAATGTTCATCCAACCTCGAGATTTCTTCCCGAATGTCACATTTATCAAGTGCCACAGCCACTTCTTGAGCCACTCGCTGAGGGTCAATATCAATCCCTGTCGAAAACTGGCTCAAACGATCACCAAATCGTTTTTCTAATTCTTTACGAATAGATTCTGTCATACTTTCAACAGTTTTAAGAGACTTTTTCAGTTGGCTCAACAAATGAAGTAATTCTTTTTTTAAGGCTTTTCCCTCTCGATCACGCTCTTTATGAA
>JAGRAB010000311.1 GCA_020435085.1 Bdellovibrionales bacterium
CTAGAAAGTGGACATGGTGGAACTTTTCGTGTCTCTTTTCCAGATGGTTGGTGGTACCAAATTGCACTTGATCTCAATGTTCTCGAGGTTCAAGCTATGCCTATAACAAGAGATGAGTTCTCCAATAAAAGAGATCTTATCCATCAGCAAATTTTTGAAATGGCCCAACAATTAGGCCTTACTCCTCATGAACGAATCGGAGGGGGACATATCAATATGGATATTCAATCCGCATTTAGAGGTGATTCTCTTTTATTTGTCAATTTCCTCATTGACCAGTTTAACCATCCCGAACTTCACTATGGTATTTTTGGAAAACATCTTGGCAACTCCCCCCCACTTGTAGCTCTGGGCGATAAGTCCATCAATCGCTTTAAAAGCATCGTCAAATTTTATAAACAGCAAATTGAAATGGGAAAAAATATTTCCATTCAAGAAATTGCAGAAATTATAGAGAAAAAGGTTTACATATCAAATCCTTTTAAGTGGTTTTCATACTTTCATTACCAAGCCATATCTCTTCAACATTCATCGCAAAATACTCCATCTGATTTTCAAAGGCTCGAATTTCGCTTTTTTAGACCCCAACGCAACTTTGAGGAATTTCTTCTTCAAATTGAGTTCCTTGAGGCACGCCTTGAGTATTTACGACAATTCTCATCAGTCTTAGACGTAGATATCCCCTCAAGGTGGGTTTACAGCGACGATGAACTGATCGAAAAGTTTAAAACCCTCCTCAATGAAGTCGGGCTTGATAATGAAAGATTTCTTTGGTTGGTTCGAAAAAGCTCTGTTCCGTGGGAGAGTGAAATCAAAGAACAAATTCCTGATGAAAATAGTTTTAAAGAATCTGATTTTCATAATGAGATAAAATCTTGTCTTCGACTATTACAAGATAAATAGCCCCTTACTCTTAGTAATCGCAAGGTCCAACTTTAAATCCTTGTGGCTGGCAAGAGTCATAAAAACTTGCGGGAAGACGGCTCTCGTCGGCCCAGTTACCGTTAGCATCACATTTTGTACGAACACAATTGACTTGAGGTAAGTCTGTGCGACAGCGTTTTTCACCCTTCGGATTATTTTTGCACACCCATGCACACTGATTGAGTTGGGCTTTTGGTGATGAACAAATTGCCTCATTTTTTGTACTCGCAATTTTTCTTTCGGTTCCATCACCAATTTCAGTGACATTAACCAATTCATCAAGCTCTGATTGCGATAGACTGTAAACTGGAGTCATATAGCCCTTTGCTACAAATTCATTGACCTCATCTTTACTAAAAACCTCAGAGTCATTACTGGCAACAATAAATGAGGCCTGTTGTCCTGGGTGAATGTCGACTTGCTCATCGGACTCATTACCTCCAAAGGCAACTGTACCTTCAAACGTAGTCACTTGAGTAATGATACGATCAGTGCTGTTGTATTCCACCACAAAGTCTGTACCCCGAACACCTGCCACAGCTGACTTCGTTTTCACACGATAAAATGTTGTATCGCCATTATATTTTTCTTTTACTTTTGAACGAACTTTACCTTTAATAAGGTTTAAAATAGCTCTTTTTCCTTCACCCATTTTATATTCTTGCACAATAATTTCAGAATTTGGTTTTATATTCGCAATATTCCCATCATCAAAGACAATTTTTACATGACCACGCAATGTTGTATGAATGCCATCTTTTTCATGAACTCGAGTCCCCTGGACAATTTTCATTTCTTCACCAGAGGGAAGCTTTAAATAAGCTTTACCCATAACTGTTTGAACAGTTCCTACATCCTTCCCACGGAGCTCATTTTTAAATTCTGCCAACCGTCGATCCATCATTTGTTTTGATGCTGGCAGTGGGCCTTTATCCACTGTAGAAGCAATTTTTCTTTGCTGTACTTGGTTTTGTGCTGACTTACATTGAGGTGGTTTTGGATCTAATGGCACACAGGTTGGTCTTGCACAGCTTTTGACTCGCGACTGATTAGGACCACACTTTTCAGAATAAAAAGTCACTCCCTGCTCTTCAAAGCAAGGTTCACATTCAAGCTTAGGGCAGTCACAAGAGG
>JAGRAB010000312.1 GCA_020435085.1 Bdellovibrionales bacterium
GATGACATTTAAAATCGTCAAAAAAGACTTAGATCATGTTCCTCCCAAGTGGAAAGTAATATGGCAGGGTTTGCGTCCCCGATTATTAACAATCACATTGTCCCCAGTGATTTTAACAACGGTTATTTTATTTGATTCCGGTGTTGAAGTTCATTGGTCACTTGCTCTTTTAAGTTTTGCTTCGTTAATGTTTCTGCACTTTGCTGTTTTTTTATTCAATGACTATTTCGATCATTATAAAGGTGTTGACCAAGTGAACCGAGCAAAAGGAAGTCGTATTATCCAAAATGGTTGGGCTTCTGCAAAAGATGTTAAATTTTGGGCTGTCGTCAATTTAATATTGGGAATTGCAGTTGGAGTGCCAGCTGTTGTGCAAAAACCTTATATTGTCGGCAGTATAGGACTTATCGCTCTTATTGTCATTTTAGGGTATTCACGAATGGAGAGAGGACTTAAAGAACGAGGTATTGGTGAAATTTTAATTTCACTTTGTTTAGGCCCCCTTCTTGTGACAGGATACTCATTGACTATTTCTGGGAGAGTTTCTGTAGATGCTCTTTTTGTGGGTTTTATCTTTGGTTGGTTGTCGAGTCTGGTGTTTCAAGGCAAATACTTAGAAGAAATGGTGACGACTTATCAAAACCGTGAAGGCAGTTTGATTCAAAGATTAGGATTTGATCGAGGAAAAAAATTGATACAATGGCAATTATTAGCATTACCGTTTGTCGCTTTAGTGATGTATCAGTTTGTTTCTATGCGAATCCTTTTAAGTGCTTCGACATTTTTCTTATTTATCACATGCTTCTTGTTACAAAAACGGATTCGCTTAGCGAATTCGCCAATGAGCTCTTACCTCACGGGTCTTGGTGATCGAGTGGCAATAATTCATTTAAAAAATGCAATATTTACTTTGCTTTTTATTTTTCCATCAAACTTTTAAAAGAGTGTCTACTGTGAGTGTTTTTTCTTGTCAGATCAAAAATTTAACAAATGAAGATCTGGGAGATTTAAAAGATGTGGGTGTTTCTTATTCTCATCACCCATCAGAGATATTGCTCTTAAGAGATGAGAATAACTTTTTATCTCTTCAATGTCAGTCGCTTTCACACATCAAACCCATATCTATTGATTTTTGTTCAGGTCGTTCCATTTATAAACGAAATACTCTTCAGTCTAAAAATCAAAATTTGGCAAAGGCTGTTCAATTTCAAAATCAAGGCGACACATTATTAGATCTTACCGCCGGCTTTGGTGACGATGCTCTTCTTTTTGCAAGTATGGGTTTTCAAGTTTTAGCTTTAGAAAGAAATCCACTGATGTATTTACTCCTTAAAGACGCGTTGAAACGCTTTCAAGTTTTTGACTCCTCTGATGACATTGTTGTGAATCAACGATTAAAATTTGAATTTTCTGATGCAAAGTCATTTCTTTCCCTTCAAAAAGAAGAGGGGTTTGATTGCATATATTATGACCCCATGTTTCCTGAAACAAAAAAATCGGCGTTGAGTTCTGGGAGACTTCAGGTTCTACAATTTCTAACTCAAGATCTTCCTGATGTAGAAGCGGGATTAGTCAATTTGGCATTGTGCGTGGCTCATCGGAGGGTTGTGGTGAAGCGTCCATTAAAAGCACCAGAGCTGCATTTGCCAGTGACGCACTCTTATCGTGGCCAATCTATTCGTTTTGATATGTATAAAATTTAGGGGCTGTTGAAAATTCATCGTACTACTGCGAGTTCAATCTCTCATAATTTTGAGTTGTGCTCGCTGTCACCTCATTCG
>JAGRAB010000313.1 GCA_020435085.1 Bdellovibrionales bacterium
TTCATCCCTATAAGTGGCCAGTGATTGGATATATGTCTGACCTCAATGCTGCAACAATGAAAGATATAAAAGATTTTTACCGTATTCACTATGCTCCAAATAATGCAGTTGTTGTTGTTGCAGGTGCAGTAAATACAGGAAAAGTAAAATCATTAATTGAAAAATACTATGGGGGAATTGAAGCGCAAGAGCTACCAAAGAAAGTCTACAGACAAGAACCAAAACAAATGGGGCAAAGAACATTAAACCTAACAAAACAAGTTCAAGCTCCCATATTTGCAGTAATGTATAGAGCAGCTCAAGCAGGTCAAGTAGATGCGTATACAATGGATTTGCTATCCAATATTTTAAGTAATGGAAACTCAAGTCGCCTCTACAGTCGGTTAGTTTATCGTTCTCAACTGACAAGTTCGATTTCTACATATAATTTTACGCCACAAGAACCGGGAATTTTTCAGGTGACGGGAGTGATGAAGCCAGGAGTTGATATGGAAAAGGCTTTAACGGCTGTCTATGGGGAGCTTTATCGAATAAGAAAAGAACTTGTTTCAGAAAAAGAGCTTGAGAAAGCAAAAAATCAGGTTATGTTTGACTATGTGTCCTCTCTAAAAACAGTGGCAGGGAAAGCACAAGCTATGGCGGTCAATGAAATTATTCATAGGGATTATTCAGAACTATTTAAAGACTTAGAAAAATATCAGGCAGTCACTCGTGAAGATATTAAAAAAGCAGCAGAAACTTACCTTATGCCGGAGCAAAGATCGGTGATACGTGTGCGTCCAGTTCAAAAAGAGGGAGTATAGAAATGAAAAAAATCATTGGAATTATTCTCACATTAATTCTTGCGGGATGCTCAACATTTTCTAGTCAACCAAAGGTGGAACTAAAGGATTATAAAGAAACAAAATTAAAAAATGGATTGCCAGTTTTATTGATGAAAGATGATAGCCTTCCTTATGTCACCTATACGTTATTAATTAAATCAGGAAGTGCCGCAGACCCACACAACCTCTCTGGACTCTCCTCAATGACTGCGGCTCTTTTAAAGAAAGGTACATCAAAACGAAATGCGACACAATTTGCTGAGTCGTTGGATCAAATGGGAGCAGATTTTTCTGCGGCGGTGAGTAAAGACTATACAATAGCTTCAGCCACAGGATTATCGTTTCATCAAAACCAGCTATTAAAAGATTTTGCAGAAATTGTGACAGAGCCCTCTTTTTCTAGCTCTGAAATTGAAAGAACGAGAAGCCTTATCCTTGCAGGGCTTCAACAATCTGTTGATGATCCGAGCGGTTTTGTGAGTTCAGTTTTGGATGGATATCTTTATGGGGAACATCCTTATGGAAGTAATTCCAATGGAACAATTAATGATATTAAGCATATTCGCAAAAAAAACCTGATTAAACACTATGTTTCAACATATAGACCCAATAATGCGCAATTAGCTGTTGTTGGAAACTTTTCGAAAGATATTATTGATCAACTCAATTCAGTATTTGCCGAGTGGACGGAAAGACCCGTTGATAATTTAAAGGTTCCTGAGTTTCCTAAAATTAGTGGACTTGAGATTGAGTTGATTGATCGATCTGATCTTAAACAAACTCAAATTCGATTTGGGCACAAAGGAATCTCACGGACCAATCCTGACTTTTTATCTCTTCGGGTGGCCAATACAATTTTGGGCGGAGCTTTTGCCAGTCGTCTTGTCGACGAAATTCGTGAAAAGCGAGGTCTTACTTACTCTATTAGCTCCTACTTTGATACTCGCCGTTCAGAGGGGCCATTTATTATTTCAACGTTTACTCGCCATGATAAAGTGAAGGAGACAATTCAAGAAACTTTGAATGTATTAAAAAAGTTTTCTCAGAGCGGTGCGACCGATCAAGAGGTAAGTGATGCAAAGGCTTTGTTGAAAGGTTCTTTTCCAAGAGCAGTAGAAACCCCTGAGGCTTTGGCCGAAAACCTTCTTGTTTTAAGGTATTATGGAATTCCAGATAGCTATCTAACGAATTACTTAAAAGATGTAGATAAAATTACAACAGCTGATGTGAATCGAGTGATTAAAAAATACATCACTCCTGATGATATGAAAGTTCTTGTCTATTCGAGTAAAAGCAAGGTTCTTGGACAACTCAAGCCTTTAGGAAATGTGAAAGTTAAAGATTATAAAAGTTTTCTTTGATAAATAAGGTAGCCAATAAGTAAAATAAGAAGAACTCCAATAGCACCAAGTGCTATTTTGAGTTTTTCGACTCGTGTTATTGAACTGTTGTCGTCACCTTGGAGTTGAAGCTCCAGAAGCTCATTATTCTCTGTCTCAGATTTTGAAAAAGTATTTGCTTGTCGAATAAAGTTTGAATTCAAACGTAAGGATTGAATAACGCTTGTAAAGATAGGGTTGAATTTTTGCTCACTTCTCTTTGAGGCAGAGAGCGTAACAAGAATAGAAAGATTTCCTGCTCGAGTTGCAAGATAAAGGGTGTAAAAACCAGGAACCTCACTGGCATAGTGAAGACTTTCTACCCACTCTTGAGGGCCGATGGTGCGATTTTTTATTTGCAGAACTTGAGAGGGCTTGGGAGTTCCGGAATTTTGAGTTATCAGCATTTTAGGCTGGCTGAGGTGATTGTAATAGATAGCTAAAGTATCTTCTGGGCCAGCAACTTTTGCATTAATGATAATAGCTGCTTGAGTACTGTCTTCCTTGTTTTTTGGTTTACATACCCAATTTTTCTTTAAATTTTCACAGGCCCATTGGTTTTCAGGCAAATCAAATGAGAGATATTCGTTGGTAAAGGCCAAAGAGATTTGCGAAAAAAGAAAAGTGACTAACACAAAGGTGTAAAGTTTTATCTTCAACGTTTTTTCCTTTTGTTCTTCTTACCAATTTTTAAATAGGCATAGATTCCGATAGCAATAAGAAGAAATAAAGCTCCAAAAATTTTACTAACACCACCAGAAAGCCAGCCAGAGTCTTCTGGAGGGAGTTCAGCTCCTGTTTGGTCTTGAATAATATTTGTAATAGGAACGCCAATCGCTTCATGACTGGGGCGAATAGGCATGTTGGGTCTATCGTTGAGAAGTTTTTTATCAGCAACAACAATAAGGCTATCAATGGCTTTAATAAAGTCATTAGAGTATTTTGTATAATGTGCCTTATGGGCTGAAAAGGTCACAAGAATGGCTATGCGATCTTTAATGGTTGCCAAGTACCTGGTGTAGTAAGCG
>JAGRAB010000314.1 GCA_020435085.1 Bdellovibrionales bacterium
ACCTCGAGAGCAATTAAAGAAAAAAGCTTATGTGAGTGCTTGGATTGCTAGGTATTTATTAGACAATACCCAAATTGCTGAAAATAGAACTCTCAATAAGTATCATGTTTTTGTGGGGCCTTCAGGGCATGGAAAAACATCATCACTTGTTAAATTGGCAAGTCATATGGTGATTTGTGAAAAGAAATCCATTGCAATAGTGACAACAGATACCCAAAAAGTGGGAGCCGCGGAGCAACTGAAAATTTATTCTCAAATTTTAAATGTTCCATTTGCAATTATTCGTCGTAAACAAGACTGGCATATTCTTGATCAAAAACTAGCAAAGGTGGATTGCATTCTTATCGATTCTCCAGGAATGAATCTTCGAGCTATTTCTGAATTAGATTTTTTACGAGATATTTTGCCTCCAGAAACTGGGGGGCGGTCGATCCATTATGTTCAAAGTGCGTTAGCGCGTGACGAAGCGGCTTATGATGTGGCCAATCGCTATAAAGTTCTTGGCTTTAATGACATTGTTTTTACAAATATAGATGAAACAACTCATCATGGAATTATCTTCAACTTTCAAAAGAAGTTCGAAACTCCACTTCATTCTTTTGGCATTGGCTCACACATACCAGAGGATTTTGAGCCAGCAACAAAAGAGCGAGTTGTTGATTTGATTTTCAAAATAACTAATTTCAAGAAATATGAGGCAATCAATGAGTAATGCGTTTTATTATGCAAAGACACCAAGAGGCAACACCCGCACAGTTAGTATCACATCTGGAAAAGGTGGGGTGGGAAAAACCACAACTGTTGCAAATTTAGCTTATTGTCTTGGAGCTCTAGGAAAGAAAACTTTAATCCTCGATGGTGATCTCGGTATGGCCAATGTCGACATCATGTTTGGGTTAAGGGCACAACATAGTATTCATGATGTTCTTAATGGAAAAATGAACCTAGAAGAGGTGATTGTTCCAGTCAGTCCCAATGTTGATTTGATTCCTGGGGGAAGTGGTGTTTATGGGCTTCATAACTTAAGTTTTGCTCAAAAACAGGTATTGCTCGATCAAGTGGGGCAGTTGGATGAAGAATATGATTTTATGTTGATCGATACGGCACCGGGAATTGATGATAACGTTTTATATTTGAATGCTGCGGCTCAAGAGATTCTTGTATTGGTGACGCCAGAACCATCGAGCCTAACAGATGCCTATGCCATTATTAAAGTTTTAAATCAAAAGCATCAGGAGACACGTTTTTCTATTTTGTGTAATCAGGTCAAAGATGAGCAAGAGGCGATGCGTGTTTATCAAAGGCTGAGTGATGTTGCCGATCAGTTCCTCTGCGTAAGTCTAGATTATAGAGGTTATATACCAGCGGATCTCAATTTGAGACAGGCAACAAGGTCGCAACAGTTAGTAAGCATGAGGAATAGTGACAGCCCATCCTCTCAAAAATACTTACAGTTAGCAGAAAAACTGAGTCTTCCTAGTGACTTGGTCGAGTTAAAAGGCTCCATTCAATTTTTCTGGGAACAACTTTCTGGTGTGGCATAAAAAGAATAGGACTTTTGGAACAGATCTCATTTTGATAACATGAGTATTAAGGGTAGGGAAAAGAATGACAGCTAATAATAACTCTCTTTTACGTAAGTATAAGGAAGAACCTAATAAGCTCACATCTCAGCAAAAAGATAAATTAATTATGGAGTATGCTCCATTGATTAAATTTATTGCGCAAAAAATTGCAGTTCGGCTTCCTTCTAACATTGAACTGGATGATTTAATTTCAAGTGGTGTTATTGGTTTGATGGATGCCATTGAAAAGTATGATCCCACACGCGACAATAAGTTCAAAACCTATGCGGAATTTCGTATTCGTGGATCTATTTTGGATGAACTTCGGGCCCAAGACTGGGTACCAAGAAGTGTGCGTGATAAAGCAAAACTGCTTGATCGTACATTTGTGAATCTAGAAGCTGAGCTAGGTCGTCAGCCGACAGATGAAGAGGTTTGCGATAAGCTGGGTATTTCTATTGATGAGTTTCATGATATGGTCAACCAAGTACGGCCAGTGAGCGTGTTGTCTATTGATGATTCAGCAACATTTAGTAACGTTGATAAAAAATCAATTTTAAACCTTCTTGAAGGTTGCAAACTCAATAACCCACTGACTCAGCTAAATATGAAGTCAGTCAAAGAGATTGTGACTCAATCGATTGAGGATCTTCCTGAACGCCAAAGGCTGGTGCTGTCTTTATATTATTACGAAGATCTCAACCTCAAAGAAATCGGAAAAATTCTTCGAGTCACAGAGTCTCGAGTCTCTCAACTTCACGCCCAGGCCATCACTCGCTTACGCGCCAGACTCTCAACCCATTTCGAAGACCAAGAAATCGAAGCCAGCTAAGGTGCCACCTTACTTGG
>JAGRAB010000315.1 GCA_020435085.1 Bdellovibrionales bacterium
CTGTTTTTAAACCTAACTGAGCGGCTCGAATAGCACCTGTATAACCACCAGGACCTGCACCAATGATAACTAAATCAAAATCAAATACGTCTTGAGCCATGACTTCCTCTTTTTTTAAATTTCTAATAGAAGGCGAGCAGGGTCTTCCATTCCTTCTTTAATTTTTACTAAAAATCCAACAGACTCACGTCCATCAACCATGCGATGATCATAAGAAAGAGCTACATACATCATGGGGCGAATTTCGACTTTTCCATCGATAGCAATGGGACGTTCTTCAATTTTATGCATTCCAAGAATACCACTTTGTGGAGGATTTAAAATTGGTGTTGACATGAGTGAGCCAAAAACACCGCCATTGCTGAGAGTAAATGTGCCTCCGTTGAGATCATCAATAGATATTTTTCCATCGCGAGCTTTAATGGCATAGTGACGGATGGCCAATTCAATTTCAGCAACACTCATGGCTTGAGCATTTTTAATAACTGGGACCATAAGGCCTTTTTCGGTGGAAACAGCGACGCCTATATTTTGGTAATTGTGATAAACAACTTCGTCACCATCAATAAAGGCATTTACTTTTGGAAATGCTTTAAGAGCTTCAATGGCGGCTTTTACAAAAAGCCCCATAAAACCTAAGCTAATACCGTATTTTTCTTTAAAAGAATCTTTGTATTTAGCTCGTAATTTCATAGCTGCAGACATATCGATTTCGTTAAATGTTGTAAGAATAGCCGCTGTTTGTTGAGCACTCACAAGGCGTTCAGCAATTTTTTTGCGAATCGTTGTCATTTTTTCGCGAGTTTCAGTGGCATCAATAGCCCCTTTTGCTTGTGGAAGAGGTGGAAGTGCTTGAGGTTGTTGAGAGGCTTTTGTTTGAGAGGCAGCTGAACCATTGGAAGCAGCGACAAGAGCATCTTCTTTTGTAAGGCGCCCCCCGCGGCCAGTTCCAGAAATTGTTGATGGATTGAGATGATTTTCTTCAACCACTCTGCGTGTTGCCGGAGACAGGTGTGATTTTAGGTCTTGGTGGATATTTGGTTGTGGAGCAGCAGGGGGAGGAGTTGAAGCGACAGGTTGGGGTGTCGGTGGTGTCTTTGCAGGTGCAGCCTCTTTAGGGGCTGAAGCTGAGTTGTCAATTTCTCCAACAACGCTACCAATAGCGACGGTATCACCTTCGTTGGCTTTTGTTGTTAAAATACCATCTGTTTCTGCAACAACTTCAACGCTAGCCTTGTCTGTTTCTAAAACAAGAAGAACATCATCTCGAGAAACAAAGTCTCCCGATTTTTTTTGCCATTCACCAATCGTTGCTTCTGTGATGGATTCACCGACGGCAGGAACTTTGATTTCAACAGACACATTTCACCTCGTAGTTTTAAGCCTTAAACGCTTGATCGATTAAAGTTTCTTGTTCTTTTTTGTGATTCAGTGGTGAGCCAGTGGCTGGAGAAGCTCTGCGAGTTCGTCCAGCATAACTGACTTTAATTTTTGATTTTCCAATCTCATCTAATAAATCATTAATAGGAGCTTGAATGTACAGCCACGCACCCATATTTTGTGGTTCTTCTTGGGCCCAAACGACAGTTTTGAGCTGTGGCATTGCAGCTAAGCCCATTGCAAGCTTCGTTTTTGGAAATGGGTAAAGCTGCTCAACTCGAAGAATGGCTGTTTTGGAGGTTATTTTTTTATACTTCTCTTCTGTACGAGCATGACTGAGCTCATAGAAAAGCTTTCCTGTGCAGACCTTAACCTTTTCAACTTTGTCCATGTCAAGATTTTGTGGGTCTTCAATGACCTCATGAAAGTGACCATCGGTAAATTCAGAAAGAGGAGAGATCACTTGAGGATGTCGAAGTAAAGATTTTGGTGACATGATAATAAGAGGTTTTCTAAAGTCTCTTTTTACTTGTCGCCTCAAAGCATGAAAAAGATTCGCTGGTGTTGTTAAATTACAAACTTGCATATTGGCCTGGGCACAAAGTTGTAAAAATCTTTCTAACCGCGCGCTTGAATGTTCAGGGCCCTGGCCTTCATAGCCGTGGGGAAGTAATAGAACAAGGCCACTTCCACGAATCCATTTTTCTTCGCCACTGGATAAAAATTGATCGATAATAATTTGAGCCCCATTTGCAAAATCTCCAAATTGTGCTTCCCAGAGAGTTAAAAATGTAGGATCGGAGCAGGCATTTCCATACTCGAACCCAAGAACGGCAAATTCAGAAAGAGGAGAATTATAAATGCAAAACTCGCCTTTTTCAGGGTTGAGTTGGGCGAGTGGACAAAATTCATTCCCATTGTGCGAATCAAAATAAACGGCATGTCTGTGAGTGAATGTTCCTCGAGAGACATCTTGGCCAGAAAGTCTGACGGGTGTGCCTTCAATGCAAAGAGATCCATAAGCAAGAAGCTCACCCAT
>JAGRAB010000316.1 GCA_020435085.1 Bdellovibrionales bacterium
CATGGTGCGATTAAAAAGAAGCCAAAACGATCTCAAAAATACTAATCGTCTATCACTAGACTAAAATCGCTAAAGGGGAATTCTCTTTGTTACCACAGTTTTTATCACAATGGATTGCCCATACGGTTGATTTTGTCTGGGGGACCCCCCTGGTAGTACTGCTTATGGGTGGTGGGCTTGGGCTCTTTATTTATTCCTCCTTTCTCCCTTTAAGAGGTTTTTTTCATGCTTTTCAACTAATATTTGGTAAGCACTCCACGGATGAAGAAAAAGCAGAAGGACAACTCAGCCATTTTCAAGCCTTAACAAATGCTCTAGCTGCTACGGTGGGAATGGGCAATATTGCAGGAGTGGCCGTGGCAATCACTCAAGGTGGGCCTGGAGCTGTATTTTGGATGTGGATAGCTGCTATCGTAGGGATGAATACGAAGTTTTATGAATGTACATTATCCGTGATGTATCGAGGTCATGATTATCGCGGAGAAGTTCAAGGTGGCCCTATGTATGTGATCTCCCAAGCCATGCCAAAGAAGTTTCTTCCCGCAGCCTATTTCTTTGCGATTTGTGGAACCATTGGGTGTATGGCCCTTTTTAATGTGAATCAATTATCAAGTTATTTAAATGAAGAATACAATATACGCCCTATTTATATTGGCTTTATTTCAGCTGTCTTTGTGGCTTTTGTATTAAAAGGTGGCGTTCGGCGACTTGGAAACGTGACAGGTGTTTTAGTTCCATTGATGGCTGTTATTTATTTTTTTGGATCACTTCTTGTTATTTTATTAAATGCAGGAAAAGTTCCAGAATTATTTTTATTGATTTTCAAAGATGCATTTACTGGCCAAGCGATGTTTGGTGGAGCTGTTGGTTATGGATTTCTTGAAGTGATGAAAGTTGGGGTCAAGAGAGCTGCTTTTTCTAATGAAGCCGGTGTAGGTACAGCTCCCATGGCTCATGGAAATGCAAAAACAGCAGAACCCATCAGTGAAGGACTTGTTGCTATGCTGGGGCCCTTTTTTGATACCATTATTATCTGTACAATGACGGCACTTGTAATATTGATTACGCTTCCCATTGAAACCTTTAAACAGAGTGAAGGTGTTCATATAACGATTGCAGCTTTTGAAACCACTCTGCCAGGTTTTGGACGTCATATTCTTGGCTTAGCTGTTTTACTTTTTTCGGTGACAACAATGATAGGAATGGCCAATTACAATGAAAAGTGTTGGAACTTTTTATTTCGAGGACGCTGGGGGTTAGGAGAGAATACTTTTATTGCGGTATTTTGTGCCACACTTATTTTTGGAGCCATTTCGGCCCTTGATGATGTTGTTAATATTTTGGATATTGGTTTTGGTTTGATGGCGTACCCTAATATGATAACGACCTTATGGTTGGCTCCAAAGGTCAAATCTGCATTGAAAGATTATTTTAAGAGGTATAAAATCTAAATGGTATTAGATCAGTCAACACCTTCTATTCATATCGTGGATGAATTTTCTCAGCAAACACAGGAATTAAAAAAACATTTTCTCAATGAATTTTCAAAACCTCTTCAGGCCACTCAAAATCGTTTTGTTTGGGATTACTGGCATGTCCCGGATCAGTATACTTTGGTGAGGACATCAGCGGCGAATTACTTTCCTGAACGTTCTTATTCACGATGGGAAGAGGAGCTGATTCTCTGGGGGAGGGAGCATTTGGGATGTTCTGAAATTTCTCCAACGTGGCTCAGTTACTATGTCGATGGGTGTGAACAACACTGGCATGCTGATAACCCTCATGGGCCCTGGGCTTTTGTTTTTTCTCTCACAGATTGGTCTTCTCGAAAATTTCAAGGGGGACAAACTCAGATACTTTCCAATCAAGTTCTTGATTATTGGAATGGTTTTGATTCCAATTTAGGTTTTGAAATGGAGTCACTCATACATCAAATAGAGCCTGAGTTTAATCGACTTACGGTGTTTGACCCTAGGATTCCTCATGCCGTCGCTCCCGTTCAAGGGGTGAAAGATCCGAGAGAGGCTCGAATTGTGATACATGGCTGGTTTTTAGAGCCAAGTCCTGAGTTACAAGGTGGCCTCGAGGGAGAAGAGGTCAGCGATGTTTTCTCTGATGTTTTGGGGATGGCTTTGGATCAAGTTGAAGATTTTGGAAAATATAATGGGTATATCAGCTATCGATTGAAAATAGCGACTTCTGGAGTTATCGAGAGCGTGCAAGTTGTGAGCAATACATTAAAGGCTATTGATGAAAACTCTTTAGAGCTAAAAAAAGTTGAGCAAATTCTTTTTGATGTTTTTCCAAATTTAAAATTTCCGACAGCAAAGAAAGAAAGTGTTTTTACTTTGCCGCTGATTTTCAAATAGTAGCTACGGACAGATAAGGCTCTGTGCTGAAGTTGAGATATGCAAATCCTCATAAGGTTGAAAGATGGAGATTTTTTCTAAATTTTCTTTTCGCCCTTTTTCACCAAGACTATTGTAAATATCAATATTATCCCAATTATGAATAAGTTCATCGGTGGACCACCCACAAAATTGTTTGAGTACAATTTGAGCGATGGTATTTGAGGCATGAACTCCATACCAGCAATGCAAATAGACAGGGCCCTTATTATCATTTGATTGAATAATATTATAAAGATTTTCTAAAAGCTGTCGAACTCTGTACCCGCCATTGTCACTTTTGGAGGCTTCACCAGTTTTTGAATAACTCATTGAGTTCCCTTTACAAGCAAAAGAACTATTTTTTGGAGAATCATAAACAGAATAGGTTGCTGAAAAACCAGATGTGCATAAAAAATCTTGTGTGTTCTTAGAGAGAAGACCTCTTTTTATATCACTGCCACCAAAATAAAATACACCTTTGAGAATCGTTTTAGGTCGCATTTCGCCACCTCGATTCAAGGGAGAATTTTGCATAATTGTCGTCGATGAAGGATAAGAACCAAAAAGATTGGTGTATTGATTGACATTTTCTTCGAGGGACTTTGCTTGAGCATAAAGTGAGAGAAATAAAAAGCTATAGGTCATTACAAGAAAATATTTTATTGTTTTCATAATTCTTCTCCTGTCAGGCAGTTTAATTTGAGGGGATTCGTAGAACCAGTCGATAAAAACTCTAAGGGATTGAGATCAAAAACAAGTTCTCCCAATTCACATTTTTTTTGAAGAAGATTTGTGGCTTCCTTTGTAAAATACTGAGCACTTTCTACGTAAAGGGGATTGAGCGCGAAACTCTCATTGAGCCATTGAAATAATGGACCCTGATTTTCAAAATCAGTGTTGAGTTGAATGAGTTTTTTATAAAGACTCACAGGGTATCGTTTTATTTTTTCTAACATTTTAGCTTTTCTCGTATAATTAACATAGGGACTATTATCATTATTTTTATATTTTCTAACAGCGGCATCGTTATCATTGAGCTGGGTTTTTTGGATGAGAACAGGGTGAAAATCAGCAATTTCTTCTGGTGGAGATATCGAGGAAAAGTTGACTTGATTTCTAGGAAGTTCGTTGCCGCGATGATCTTTAAGATGTTTTTCTCTCTTATTTTTGAGGTTTCCATTTTTTATATAGAACCAATACCAGCGATAATCAATATTGCCAATGCGGTCTTGTTGACTAAAAATATGATCGAGTAAAGTGATTTCGGTCAATTCAGTCATCCAGAAGACCATTTGTTCGTGAGAGACAAAGAGACTCAGATCTTTATTTTGCTTCGCACTTTTTCTGGCGGTTTTAAGCCCCTCTTCAATAGCTTCTTGAAGGGGGCTTACAGATTGGAGAGCTAAAAATGGAGCGGTTTGTGTAAACTCAATATTCTGAGGTAGCCCCCATTGAGATCGGATACCATTCACTTCAGATCCGTAGCGTTGACCTTTTCCGCGAATGAGAACTCCAAAAATTTGGGTTAAGTCATCTGTAAAGAGTTCATTAATGGGTTGATAAGAGCTTGGATTTGTTTCAGCAGTAATAAGAGTTTTCCATCCCGCTTTCATTTGGGTTCCCATTTTGCCAGTGTTGGTAGCGCGAAGACTCACACGTTGAAGGTGCTCATCTTTATCTATTGTTCGATAAACAGCAACGGGGACTGTTGTTAATGTCTTAAAGTAGCGAGAAAAGTGATAGTAAATAAGGGATGATTGTGAGTACGTTCCGCTTGTTCCCTCTGCATTCATTGTATTTTTAAATTTTGCAACTTTTTTTGCTCCATCAAGAATTTTAGAATTGAGTTTTCGGCATTGGTCTTCTGCGCGAGGGGGTGTGAGGCCCGTATCTTGAATATCATAAATAATAGTTCCAGGGCTGGTGCTCCAGGTCTTTGCACACATGGCATATTTTTGATTATAAAGGTCGATTTCACAGAATTTTGTTTCTTGTTCTAAATCACTTTTTGAGTAAGTCACCTGAGGCATTCGATGAAGAATACATTTTTCAATACGATTTGAGTGTGAGGTGGTTGAGATTGAGTGGATTCCAATAATTTCAGCAAATGCGGAGGGACTGATTCCAATAGCCAAGTAGAAAAATAAAAACTTCATGAATTCCCCTCTAGAAAAAATGTCCCCTCAATATTTAAGAGAAAGCTAATGGTTTTTAGAAAAATGGGGTACTGCAATATGAAGGATTGAAAATTTTTTTTAAAAAAATAAGCCATTAAAAATATTTTCAACGATTATTTTTGAGAAGAGTTTTGAAGCATCTCAACTGGACTTGTGAAACCCTGAAAGGCTCTTTTAAAATAGAACTTAAGGAAGGGACTCCTGTATATCCAAGTCAATTGCTTTGGGTATAAACCTTTACCAAGCAAGGATGCTTTATGGCTCGAAAAAAAACCTTAGGGATAGAGGTCTTAGTTTTTAGTGTTTTTGGATTTATTCTTACCAACCCATCTTGGGCTCGCCCTCTTAAAATTATTGCAGTTTCAGATATCAATGGCAGTTTGGGGAGTTTGGATTACCCATCGACAGTGGTACGAGGAGTTCAAAGTTTTATATTAGAAAAACCAGATGTGGTGATTGGTGTTGGTGATTACGTAGCAGGAGAGGATGTGAGCCACAAATATCCCCTGAGTCGGTTTTCTGAAATGTGGAATGCATTTAAAGTTTATTTTTTAGATCCTATTTTACAAAGCCAAACAGAGTTTGCCCCAAGCCCAGGAAATCATGATGCTTCAGGGTATCCAAAGCTTCAAAGAGAGCGTGACGTTTATGTGGATTTTTGGAGCCGCAATGTCCCACGAATTGAGTTTATTGATAGTCGAAATTATCCTTATTATTACTCCTTTAAGGTCGACAATGTTTTTTTTATAAGTATGGATGATGTCACTCCATTTCAAATTCATCATGGAGATGAGCAAAGACAATGGATTCGTGAGCAACTTTCATCCTCAATAGCACAGACAGCTCGTGCACGTATTGTTTACGGGCATATTCCTCTTTATCCACTTCTTGAAAAGAGTAAATATGCCTCAAAAGGGAGGGGAAAGTATTACGAAGTTCTTAATAGAGAACAATGGGAAGTGAACCCTGATGGGCTTGAGAAAATATTTATTAACCAAAAAGTTAGCCTTGTCGTTTTTGGCCATTCCCATGCATTTTTCCCAGGAAGAGTGGTTCACGATCGGCCTGATGGGCAATATCAACTGAAAATATTATCAATGCCATGTTTGGGCTCTGGCTCTCGATATCTTTCTGGTCAAAATGCAAGATCACAAACTGGTTTCGCGCTCATTGATATTGATGACGATGGAAATATAGAAGTGAATGGTTATAACCATAATGGAAACCTTGTTAATAAGTCAGGTCTCCCTCAAAGAATTATTGTTCCAGGCAAGTATAATCGTTACTACCGTGATGATATTTGATAATACTTAACCATTTTTTCAAAGGAACTTTCTAGTTAAAGCTCCTTATTATTAGACCAAATACGAACTTGAGTAACATTGTCCATAAAAAACTTATCTCGATATTGATGAAGTTCACTTCCATTTACGCAAATAAAGTAACGTTTATTTTGAGGGGTATTTTTCCAATACCAATCAAAATTTTTCTCATAAACTTTATAGCTAGGGTCAGCAGTTATTTTTTGAATACTTTTTTCAATCGCATTTGTGTCTTGGATAACTATGGATTTAGGCTCTGATTTACCATTATAAAGCGACATACGGATAATATCCCAACCATCGCCAGTTTCGACACGGATGGAATTGAGATTGCCACAGTATTGGTAGGCAAAGGCGTGGAAAGAAAACATGAATAAAGTGATCGAAATAAGCTGTTTCATAATGTATCTCCCTTTAGAGTGGGTATTATTTATATTTGGTGAGGGCTTTGGTAAAGGGCAGATGCTGTTTTGTTAAAATTTCAATATTAAAAATTATAAACTACCCTACTTAATTGTGGGAGACCCGCCCTCACAATTCTCTAACTACCTTGATTAATTACGAATTTTTGTGTGGACGTATAAAACCTCTTGAAAACCCAAAGCTTATCAGGCAGTAGGTATTCAATATCTGCAATTAAGCAGGGTAGTTTATATTTTAAGAACTTGGTAATCCAAGCTCTTACAAGCAAGTAGTTTTATTTTAGCGATTGCTTAGACTAAATATTAACTGACCTTTGAATCATTCTTTGCACCATCGATCAAAAACCCAATTCGGTGTCCCTAGTCTAGCGACCTGAGACGCAAAAAACCGCGCCGATAATTACTTCGCCTATGTCGCCAGTGTTGTTAGGTAAATCGCCATCAAGTCCACCACTATAGCCATTGAAGTCGGTAGCTCTCGTGCACTTGGAAGGCGTGCATCATGAGTCTCCCCGCCGTCGTTCGTTTCTTTTATTGGCATCCATCTTGCTTGTATAGATTGTATGAGCGCAAAAAATATCTATAAAGCATTTGGATTGAAATTATCTGTCTTGTCTATTTTCGCCTGCTTGACAATTTTTGTTAGCGTCGAGCTGGCGCATGCCAGGAATGGTATAGACGTTCGGGAAATGGTAAAATCAAAGAAGTCGATTATCGATCTCATAGAAAACCTGCCTGAACAGCTGCTCAGAAACTACACGCTGATGCAAGAGTCGGCGAGCCTCCAGCCGGCGACACCACTCTATCCGAGAACTATTTTATTCGGCGAGACAGGCCAGCTCATCTTAACGTTTCATGGAAATCCTCAAGAGCACTCACATAATACGATTGAAGTTGCAGAATTTGATTCTCGGCGGCGTCGACTGTTTTACCGCGAGATCATTGAGCTACAGAAGGGGATCGCGCTGAACTCTCATAAAAAGATTTCAGATTTCTTGGATGAAAATATGCTTGAGGTTGGTGATATCGATATTTTAAACGATCGGTTTTTGCTGACGAAACCAAATCCGAATAAGTGTATGGCCTGTCATGCAATGAAACCAGAAAATTTTCCATTTTCCTCTCCTCACTCAAAAAGATTGGCTCGATACATTTGGTCACCATATAAAGAGTGGGCGGATGATAAAATTGGTTCGAAAGCCTACGGTTTTATGGATGATAATCTCTTAACTCAAAATGAGTATTTACGCGAGGGTCTAGCAAAGAAAGGACCTGTCAGAACGGGGCACATGTCTGATTTGCTAGCCGACATTTCAGAGCTTTTACCTGATCTAAATCAGATGTTTCCAAAAGTACAGAATCCTGAAGATGCTTACTACGTTGATAAACACGGCTTTCAACGAAATGAGCGACAACCTCAGCCTGGATTTTATGAAAGTTTTTTGCCGTTTTATAGGGAGTTTGAGAATTACATTCACTTTCGCCAGTTAGCCGAAACTCACACAAGATACAAATACCTGAAATATAATGGCCATGAATACATTGGAG
>JAGRAB010000317.1 GCA_020435085.1 Bdellovibrionales bacterium
TTTGCATGGAGGCGCGAGGAGGAAGCTGTATGTATAATACTGCGACGACGAAGCAACAAACAGGCAAATTCATTCGCTTTGAGTAATCAGCTTCTGGGAAACTCACTCGTGGTAATAAGGCAACTTGGCTTATATTTTATATTCATTTTTGGCATCTGTATCTATGGTGTTAATACAGCATATGCTCAAAATGAGGATGCTCCCTCAGCCGAAGATCTCAAAGAATTTGGAGTTCCACAAAAAAAACCTCCTCCTTCTGATGAAATCGAAGAAAATATTGAAGAGGACCAAGAGATTGTTGTTCCCAAGCAACCCACTCAAGACGTCAATGTTCAATGGTACTTACCTGAGATTGGTGAAACCGATAAACTAAAACGCACACGTGTAATTATTCCAGGAAAAACCACGCCTGGAGCACGGGTTTTTGTGAACTCAAAGGCCATTATTGTTATTACAAAAGATAATCGCGTGGGTTATCTCCCTACACGTAAAGCCATGGCAAAAAACCCTATTGCTGTTGCCGACGAAGATGGACTTTTTTCTCTTGAGTTAGACCTCCCTAACTACACCGTACAACTTCCTCTGGGAGTTGTCCCACCGGGAAGTCGTAAAGTGGCTCGTCGATTTCAATTAAATTTATCTGTTGAAAAAGAAAAAGTTCGATATACGAATTTGAAAATTGTGAGTAAATCACCAGCTTATACAAAACGCTATGGCTTATGGTTTGGAGCCGGGGGAAATTATTTATACTTTCAACAATCAAGCCCAACTATCAATCAAAATATAAATTTTAAAACTTTAAAGTTACCTTCCGCATTTGCAAAAGCTTGGATGTGGCTCAATGAAACTTGGGATATCAGTGCGACAGCAAAAATGTCTCCAGGAAACACATCCTCTTCACAAGATATTCAAGTGCAACAGGGCTCTTATCAATGGTGGATTTTTGCAACTGAGGCCACTTATTATCCAGAATCCATGCGTTATGACATTTTTACTAACTATAAAGCGCAACTGGCATGGCGGTTTGGTCTTCAACACCATATTGTCCCTTTTGTCGCACGAACAGAAAACTTTGATGTGAATAATACAACAACGGTTCTTACAAATGATATTACTATGGCTACCGCAGGTTTTAAGTTTCTCATTCGTGAACACTCACGGTTTACCTATGAAGTTTTCCTTCGTTACCAATACCCTCTTATGAGTGGAGACACATTTGAAATCCAACCCAAGTTTGCTTTTGATGGTTCTCTTGGAGCTATTTATGAATACACTAAAAATTGGCGAGTGGGTTTATTTTGGTATGGCCAATGGCATGAATATCAATTCACCCACGAAGATACTTATAGAAAAAACAAATTTCCTAGTTTAGATCCAAATATCACTGGAGATACACGTCTCTTCTTTTCTAATATTGAATTGCGAGCGGGTTTTGAGTTCAACTAAAAGTACTTTTATCATTGGTGATATTCATGGTTGTTTTGACGAGCTTCAAGACCTTCTTCAAACAGCAAATGTCTCACTTGTTCAACACCAAATCATACTTGTTGGTGATCTTATTAATAAAGGCCCTGCCTCTTTAAAAGTTTTAAAATGGGCCAAAGATCATCAAATCTCTTGTGTGTTGGGTAATCATGAATTGAAATTTTTAAAAAGTATTAACGGAGAATCTCCCATGCCTCCTCGCTTGAAAGAATTAAAAAGTGAAATGGGAAAAGCTCTCAATGACTGGGTTCAATGGCTTCAAACCTGGCCTACTTACATCGAAGCACCCAACTATATTGTGGTTCATGGTGGTCTCGAACCCAACCGTTCACTGAATGAAACGGATCCGCTTGTTTTAGTCAATATACGCACTTGGGAAGGCTCTACGCAACAAATGTATCGCCCTGGTGCTCCGCCTTGGTACTCGTTTTATAAAGGTAAAAAACCAGTGTTTTATGGTCATTGGGCCACTCAGGGAGTTCATATAGAAAATAATACTTACTGTCTTGATAGTGGTTGTGTGTATGGACGATCTTTAACGGGAATTTGGGCAGAAACCAAAGAAATGGTCCAAGTTCCTGCCCGCAAAATTTACTGCCCTGTTAAGTAAATTCTTATCGTGCAACACCTCTTCCCGAGACAAAAACGGTACTCAAAGACCCATTCGTTGTATCGCGAATTGAGATGGAACAGGATTGATAGCCTTCTCGACGAGGTCGAAATTCAACACGAATATTGCAAGATTGATAACGACTTAAATAAAAACACGTATCAACAACATAAAAGTCACCAAAACAAGTGTCAGATGTAGATACGTTAATATCTTGATCCGACAAATTTCGAACTGTAATTGTCTCTGATCGACCAAATGATCCAACATTGACATTAAAGAAGTTCACCGAACTTGGTAGAACTTGTAACCCGGCATGGGCACCTAGTGAAAATAAGGCACCCGTCATAAGAACAATCCATTTTTTCATAAATATTCCCCCACTTTAATTTTTTAAAAGGAGTAATTCATTCCTACTCGACTCAAAAGTGTGGTCGTATTGAGATCACCTGTGGTTGATCCTTCAAAAACCGCATCAAACTTTAAGTCACCAAAAACAATTCCCGCACCGGCGGCAACAGTTGTATCATCCATATTGTTTTTGTCGTCATTCACACCAGCAGCACTTTTATCGTCTTCTTTATCTAAAATCACATTCTGAGTGACTGAACCACGAAGAGATAACCACTCTTTCACTTGTGTTTCTAAGCCAATGGCAATGGGTATTGCTAAAACATCTTTAGTCAGTTCAGCACTTGAGTTATCATAATCAGTACTGTCGTCAATGTAGAGTAAACCAGCTGAATAAAATAAGAAGTGTCCATCTGTCTTTTTTAGTGTTCTAAAATAGTCAAACTGACCTTCTAAACGAGTTCGTTTTCCATCATTTGTTCCACCATCTTCAAAATCGTGACTGATTCTTTTTAGTTTTAAACCTAATTTTGA
>JAGRAB010000027.1 GCA_020435085.1 Bdellovibrionales bacterium
TACTTTGAAACCATATCAACCATCCCTGCAGGTACAAACTCATCATGAGAAGCTCTCACAATAATAGCAGGCACTCTCGATTCTTGAATTTTCATAAAGTCCTCACCAATTTCAGCATTCTCCATACCGATTAACTTTTGTCGAATATTTTCCAGTTTTTCTGGCTCAACATCTCCCATCACAGATCTCAGTGCTGAGTGAGCTGATTCTTTATTATGAATATTAAAATATAAGTGAAGAGCTGATCTTGCTGCCATTTTTCCAGCATGCTCCGTCCAATCAATCATCCCTTGAAGAACCTGACTGACCCCAGGAACAAATGTCATCATCCCCTGGGCCACCCTCAATGGCTGGCTCAACTGCTTGGCATTTAGTGCTTCTTGGTATGTAGGAATCCACCCAACATAAGGATTAAAATGAATCATTCCTGATATTCTAAATTTTTTAGAGTAAGTACCAAAAAAACGAGCCGCAACTAATGTGCCCCGTGAATGATTCATGAAATAAATATTTCCCTTATAATTTTTGCGAGTCAATTTTAAATAAGCCAGTAAGTCATGAAGAATTTGTGCATCTTCTTCAGCTGTTGGAGCCTCTAAGGGCCCTACCTTATTAATATTTGTAAAATCCAGCGAAAGAGCCTGAAGCCCTAATTGCCCAAGTTCAAAAACCTGATCTTCAAAGGCCGGTTTATCAAGACCTGGCAAAACGATGACAAGATCTTGGTTTCGGCTCAATTGCCGTCGGTTTTTTACATAGCGAACCTCTAGCTTTTGCCCCCTTAATGTTGTTGTCAGTTTTCCGGTATAAACTTTGGCTTTCGAAGATGACAACAAACTTTGGCACGATGACTGAGCCTCTGCAATATGCCAGAAAATTGCTGTGAATAGGTAAAAAAGTAAGAAAATCCGTCCCATAGGGATGTTTACAAAGCTCTCCCTCTTTCGCCAAGGACTTCCTGAATAAATATAAAATTTCTAAGAACTGCCACTTTTCCTTTTTATAAGATTGTTTTAAATTAGACTCCATGAAGCAACGAGTGAATATTTTAACAACTGGCGGAACTATTGAAAAATCCTACTGCGAGGCTGATGGATCTGTAAAAAATATGGAAAGTCAGCTCAAAGCTCGTCTTCTCGCACGCCTTCGCCTTCCCCATACAGAATTCTGGGTCGAAGAGATTATGGCCAAAGACTCTCTTGATATGACAGAAAGTGACCGTCAACTTATTTTTGAACGCATCCAGGCCACATCTCAAGACGGAAACCCTATTGTTGTTTTGCACGGAACAGATACCATGGAAAAAACTCTCAGATATTGTTACAGCCAACTCCCTCACCCCCCCATACCTGTGATATTTACTGGAGCGATGACTCCTGCAGGATTTATTGACTCTGATGCCCAACAAAATTTTACTGAGGCTCTTTATGCTTCTCAAATTGTAGCTCCTGGCTTTTACATTTCATTTCATGGTGCCCTTTTTTCGGCCCCAAATGTCACAAAAAACCATCAGCGCGGCACTTTTGAAGAAACCGACTTCAAATAACCTTTATCAATACCTATCCCTATAAAAACTTTATAAAATGCAATTTTTATCTGTCAAACCTGGGAACATTTGCTAGTGCTTCTTTCAAATTCAAATGGGGGGAATTTCAATGAAAGCTTTGCTTGCTCTTATATTTACTTTTTTTTCAACATCTGCTCTTGCACAAATAAAAATGACTGAAGGCGAACCCCAAGTTCGCAATGATGGTATTCTCCTTGAAGCCAATGATGCTGGTGAAGTATTCATTCTTCCAAAAAGTGACCTCAGAATTGACGTCAATTACTTTCAGTTCAAACGAAGTTTTGAACAAGTCGCCCAAGTTATCACACCAGAGGTTGAAGAAGCCTTTGACCTTTTTATATTTGCTAATGTCTCATATGAAAAAAATGGTTCTCCCAATGATTTTATTACCTCTCAATCCATGATGGTTTTCAAAAAACCTTATTCCAACCAACAAATTTTTAATAGAGACATACAAAACCAAATTATCCCCTACAATCCAGTCTCTGCCTCCGCCCTTGGAGCTTCTGACCATCACCCTGCCATTCCTGGCCTTCCTGCAAATATTCGAATCTCATCCGGAGCGAGTCACTTTGGCCATAAGTATGTTGATACCTTTTCTGGTGTTTTCCGGGTGAATTCTTCTAAATCAAAGACTCATAGATATCAAAAAGGAATGTACGATGCTCTTTACGTAGATATTGTTTACCCAAGCGGAAAGTCTTCAGGAATTGCTATTCATGGGACCGATAAAGATCAATACGGAAAACTCGGGCAACAAGCTTCTCATGGCTGTATTCGTGTTCACCAAATGCATTCAAAAATACTTTATAGTTATGTCATGTCAGAAAATCTTTTTGATCCCGAGCTTCTTGATTTTGGACGAACGCACCGACTTCCTCCAGGGCCTTTAAGAGACACTCGCCCCGGCCAACGAGCTTTAATGATTTTCTTTTATGGCTATCGCGGCAACTCGGGTCTTGACATCTAGTGTCTGCAAAAAATTATTTTAAAATACCATTTTTTCGCCTACTATTTCCCTCTTGGGGGTTCTTTGATACAACTTCTGGAGTGGCCTCCTTAGAGTGGCAATTGGCATCAGCAAATCAACCACATACATGGCAAAGTTTTCCTCAGAAAATTCAAAGAAAATGGTTTCATTATTTTTTTAATCCAAAAGGTAACTTTTTTCACTATTGGAACCACCATTGCCAACTTCTTTTTCACTTATCACAAACTCTCTCACCAGAAGAATTTCAAAATTCAGAGGCTTTTCAAAGAATCAAATCAGAGGTCCTAAGAAAGGTTCCACATCACTGTTCTCACTGGAAAATTCGACTCTCGTATCTTGACCTCGATGCTCAAAAAACAACAACTATTTTTGAAACCTCTTTTGAAAACTAGGTAGCAACAGGTCCCAAATGAATGATTTCTTTACATTTCAAATCACTCTTTTTTTTGCTTGTCTTTGTTTCCTTCAGACTGGATTCGAATTTATTTTTGAACTTCATTCTCAAAGAAAAGTCCAATTCCTTGGTGGCCTTTACATCACAAGTGCACTGATCTTTTTAAGTCCTCTCTCTTATATTTTTTTTATTATTCCTATTTTAACAATTACCTCGTCCACTTACCTTTTGAAGAAACCCTACAATGGTGGTTCTGATCAACTATTATTTTACGTTAGCTTTGGTCTCTTTATTGGTCGATATTTAGAAGATCATCAATTTTCTTTATCTCCCATCTTTTTATTTCTATCATTTCTTATTTGCTTAACATATTTTTATGCCGGGTGGGTCAAGTTTCGCAGTTCCTCTTGGCAAAATGGCCGTGCTTTTTGGCAAAGTTCTTATTTAAGTTGTTATGGCCCCCTCTCACCAAAAACATCTTCATCAAAGATCATCACACAATTGATTTTGGTTTTTGAACTTCTTTTTCCTTTAAGTCTTTTCCATCCCTTTTTAGCAATTATTTTTATTATAGGAGGAATGAGTTTTCATCTTGGGAATATTTATTTACTTGGACTCAATCGTTTTTTTTGGACTTGGGTCATTTGTTATCCAAGCCTTTTGTGGATTGCTAAAAATTACCATATTTTTTAAAGAAGGCATCGCTTCACTTCATCCACAGTTGTCAAACCATTAAGAACCATTCGCAAACCAAACTCTAAAATAGTTTCGAATCCATCTTTTTCTGCAATTTCTCGCAAGTGTTCCCACTGATCTTTTTGCGCCAATGTAAAACGCATCTCTTCTGTCGCTCGCCAAGTTTCAAAAACAGGAATGCGATCCAAATAACCCGTCCCTTGACATCTCACACACCCTTTACCTACCTTTACCGTCTCTGGTGGACTTATTCCCGTTAAATTTTGGACAAAGAATTCTTTTTCAAAATCTGTTGTCTGTCGATCTTCTGAGCATGATTTACAGTTGGCTCGCAAAAGTCTTTGGCTTACACAACCTAAAAGAGCTGAAGCAATTGTCACCGGGCTAATTTCAAATTCTGCTAATCGACTGATCGTATCTAGAGATGAATTTGTATGCATTGTTGATAAAACTAAATGCCCAGTAATTGCTGCCTCTAAAACAATGTGAGCGGACTCTGCGTCTCGAATTTCACCAACCATAATAACATCTGGATCCTGTCTTAAGAAACTTCTTAAAGCCGCTGGAAAAGTTAGCCCTGCTTTTGGATGCAACTGCACTTGATTTAATCCTGCTAACTCTTTTTCAACAGGATCTTCAATGGTCATAATATTCACACCGACTTGGTTAATTTGGTTGAGAAGTGAATAAAGTGTCGTTGATTTTCCTGACCCTGTTGGCCCTGTCACTAAGAAAAGACCTTGCTTGGCTTCAGAAACGCCTTTTAAAACTTGAATCACTCGCTTGTCTGGAGCCAACATATTTAAAGGCACAATACCACCACTGGCTCGGATTACTCGAAGAACTGATTTTTCTCCTTTTTTTGTTGGAACTGTTGAAACCCGAGCAATAAAATCGACTTCGTCAATACGAGTCTTTAATTGACCATCTTGAGGAGATTTGTCGTTGGAGATATCCATCTCTGCAAGAATTTTAATACGATTAATAAACTCTCGATGATACTGCTTAGGAATATTTTCTGACCGCTCATGTAAAACACCGTCCACACGAAATCGTACTGATACATTTTGTTCTCCTGGCTCAAAATGAATATCACTCGCTCGATTTCTTAATGCCTCTTGAAAAATTTTATCGAGCTCTTCAACTGGTTTGATTTCATTTTTATTTCCAGAACGAATTTTAACTTTTGAACTTTCATCGGCCTCAGTGCGTGTAGAAAATTTTTGAATTTCCGAAATCCAACGATTAAAATTTTCTTGTGAAATCATTTGTAAAGAAATTCGGTAATTAGCAAGATAACGGCTGACCAGAGAGTAGATCTCCTCACTTTCTGGATTCACTAAACCCACAACAAGTTCATTATCTTCACAAAAAAGAGGAATCATCTTTTGCATTTTCATGACAGCCAAAGGGATAAGGTCAGCAATGCCTGAAAAATTCACCTTATCGATATCTTCAAAATACTTAAGACCAATTTGGTTATTGATCTTATGAAGTCGCTTGGCAAGGTCTTGAGCCAATGGCAATAAAAATGAAGGGGCCTTAAGAAGTTCATTAAAAACCTTCACATCCAATGCACGAACAACTGTCTCTCCAACAGCTTTTGCCATATGCTTATGTGGTGTCTGGTTGAGAATCGAAAGCTCACTAAACCCTTGCCCTACTCCAAGGGTCACAACGTGAGTGTGTGCTTTTGTGTTTTTTAATGGATGAGCAATTTCAATCTGACCTGACTCGATCATAAAATAATGACCACTTGGCATCCCCACATCATAAAGCACCTGTCCTGATTTTAATTGTATGGGTTTAAAATGAGGATACAGTTGTTGAAGTAAACTTTCAGGAAGCTCTTTAAAATGAGGGTGGCTTTTTAAAATACTTTGAAAATCTTTTGCTGTTTCAATTTTTGTTTTTTCTTTTTGTGGTGGCACCTCCTGCCCTAAATAATAACTCCTCAACTCAAGTTCTACTTTATTAAAATCTTTATCACCAATAAGGAATATATTGATAATCACATTGGGTATATGCGATCTGATTTGATCATAAAACATGGGATTATACGGAGTTTTAATGGCGACAGTCAGTACACCTGAACGAAACGACAAAGGTAAAACTTCAAACCGTTTCCACATGTTGATGGGTAGAATTTCAAGAATTTTTTTATCAATCTCAATAAGTTCTGGTTTAAAATATTCAACAAAAACTTTTGAGTCAGCCACAGCACTGTTGAGTTGTGCCAACCGAAGAGTCAGGTTTCGAGAGACTGCTGGAAACTTTTTTAAAATTTCTAAAAAGTTTTCTCCCGATATCCTCAAAAGATGAGTGTCTTCAATAGCAAACCCTGAAGCTGATTTTGTTGTTTTATTAAGCACAGAAAATTCTGAGAAGTGAGCTCCTGCCCTTAAAACTGCAAGTCGGTTGACTTGTTTAAGTTCAGAAACGTAAGTCACAATTTCTATGGAGCCTTTTTCAATAATAAAAACATCATCACTGACTTCATTTTGTAAAATAATGGGTTCACCAGAACGCACAAAAACAGGCTCCACTGTCGTGGCAACAAATTGCAAGGCTGGCTCAGTAAGGCCTTGAAAAAGCTGACTTTGCCGAAGCAAATCCATGTTATTAACGCCCACAACCGGGGCGATTTTAGGTGCACCCATACCTCATCTTTATCGGGATTCCAGTGCATCTATATTATTAAACGAAAAATAACTGGCCCTATGGTAAGTGGCATTTCCAGACTTTTTTCAGCTGTTTCTTCTAAATACCGGCATCCCCTAGACAAATGACTGAAAGTTCTCTAGATTGTCTTGATGAATTTACCAATTAGAAATATCGCCATCATCGCCC
>JAGRAB010000318.1 GCA_020435085.1 Bdellovibrionales bacterium
CCACAAGAAGTTGGTTGTCATTAGTAACTCCTAAGTCTTGTCGAATATTTTTATTTGCTGGACGAGGTTGAAATTTTTCTGTATCGACCGCATTGGGTATGACAGCATATTTAATATCAGGAATAGGGAGAGCCTCAAGGAGAAGGCTTTTTTGAATATGGCTAAGAGCAATCATTGTATCGAGACGCGAATAGATATATCTATGAAACCAATCATGCTTTTTAACACCTCTAATAAACATTCGTGCAAAATTGAAGAGTTGGATATTGGGATACTTTTTGAGAATGGGGCTTAAGTGCCACAAGTCGCGAGTGAGATGATTAAAAAATGCTTTTGGTTGATAAAGTTCAATAATTTTTTTGAGATCTCTTCGTGTTTGAAAAGACAAGTAATCTTTGGGTTGGTTTATTTCAATAGTTTGAAGACCTTGAAGGCTTGCTTGCTTTGCAGCTGGTGAGTTTTTTGTACAAAGAAGAATGGAGTTATAGTGATGATTATGAAAATTTTGAGTCCATTTAACAGAGGACATTTCTAAACCACCCCATGCAGTGGAAAAGCAAACTTGAACTATTGTTTTTCCATTTAGGTTTTTCACTCTATTTCATTTCTGTACTTTCAATGTCGTTTGAATATCCATACCTGGAAAACTAAATGCTGAGTATTTCTCCCACTTTTCAGTTCCACGAAAGCGGCAAAGGCATTGTCCAATTTTTGCTCGTAATGATTTTCCAAATGTCACTTTGGAGCTGACAATTTCAAATGCACCGGATTGGGCAGCTAAATAACCGCCAGTCAAAAACTCTTTATACCACTGCGAAGAAAAGTGACCTTTATGAGTTGGGTCATTCCAAGAGTTACAAGATGAAAAATGAGGCGTTTCAAAATATATTTCTGCTCCTGGTTTACAGATTCGATGAATTTCCTTCATAAATCCAACAACATTCTCAACATGTTCAATGACATGGAGACTTCGAATCTTTTCAAAGTAATTGTCAGGGAGTTGCCATGGAATGATATTAACATTTAAAACCTGGTCTACGTTATCATAAGGATGAATATCAACTCCGAATGCGCCGGCTGCTTTATTGCTTCCGCAGCCAAGATCTAAGAATGTCTGCATGAAAGTATCTCCATGAATGATATTTTATTTGTACCTTACTTGATTTTTAGTGGATTTTCCATCATTGATCCCAGGAAAAATGTTGCTCAATCTAGTAGGAGAAGGTTAGGGTAAGGGCACTGAGATAAGGGAGTTATGGATTATGACACATATGTTAAAAGGTTTTGGCGTTGTCATCGGAATGGCCCTTGTCCTTTATTTGGGTTGGGCTCAATATAAAGAGTTTCTGACACGTGGACAAAAGCCCCCAGAGGGAACTCAACTTTTAAATAAAATGGAAAAGGAAGGAGCTCCTGATTTTTCTATTCAAGATTTAAAAGGACAAACAATCACTCTTTCTGAGTTTAAAAATAAAATTGTGATCGTGAACTTTTGGGCCTCTTGGTGTGAACCATGTGTAAAAGAGTTTCCCTCATTAATTCAATTATTAAAACAGTTTCCAGATGATCTTGTGCTGCTTGCGATTTCAGCAGATTATACGCTGGAAGATCTCAACGGTTTTACAAAGGCTTTCGGTGTTGAGAACGTTCCGAACTTTATTGTTATGTGGGATAAAGATCAAAAAGTGGCTGAAAAATATGGGAC
>JAGRAB010000319.1 GCA_020435085.1 Bdellovibrionales bacterium
ATGTTGATATGAGTGATTCCATGAACAAAAAGCGAGATGCTGTTGCTCAAGTGGCCGAAAAAATAACAGAACGTCTTGGCAAGCAATGTCAACAGTATGAAATTGGCGTAAGTAATCTTGTCTATAAAGAACGCGTACAAATCGGCGGTGAACTTGTCGTTAACTATGGTGAACCTGCTTTTATTACTGAAAATACTAAAAATGGTGTTGAACTTCTAAAGGAAAGAATAACAGCAAAAACATATTACCAAGAAAATAAATCGATTGAATTTATGTATGCAGCTGGAACCTCTGAAAAAACGTATAGCTCTGTCTTACTCACTTTACCTGAACACCTTAAAAAATCTCCCAGTGGACTTAATAACGACTCCTTAGTCGGAGTTTTAATTCTTTCTGATGCGGCCCCTTTCTTTGAAGACCTTCCACCCCAGCAGGCTTTATCACAAATTCAAGCAAGCCTTCATGGCCGCCCTTTTATGGCCTCTTCTCTTGGCGCGAGTAGCCTTCAATGCCTTGATAGCCCTATTAAACCTGGTGAACTAGAGTGGGATCAGCTTGTTCACCAACTCACTTGGCTTGAAGAGTTTTCAAAAAACTCTTATGGTTATCATTGGAATATCTGTTCTGACTTAGATATGGATCAATCTATAGATCGATTTCTAAATATGCTCCTACAAGCAGCAGGCTGCTTACTTATTGTCTAAAGAGCTCCCACAGCAAGAGAAAAACCTTGCGAGGTATTATTAAAATTATCCGCTTGATCAAAGGCTACAGAAAGAACTGCTGGCCCAAATCGCACTTCAAATCCTAATGTATAGTGAACTCTCGATTGACCTCCCTCAAGTCTTGCCGGTTCTTGATAACCTCCCGCACGCAAATAAATATCTGTTGTCTTTGATCGAATAGCTTCATACTCTATACCACCGTGCAATACTGTTTGCTCTTTTTCTAAAATAGATATTCCCGTACCTATCCCATACTCACCACTCCCCGAATAAATTCCATTTTCAACTTTACTAAATTTATCCCAATCAACGACAAAAAGTATGTTTGGAGTCGCTTGAAAACTGAGCCCCACAGTTAATTTTTCAGGAATAACAGCATCCCTAAACGGCTGATACACTGAAAATGTATCATCTATTGCCCCATCAATATCAAACTCTCTTTTCTGGGACCAAACAATTCCAAGCCCACCTTTTCTTGAACGAAAATTAAAACCAACACGCAAATAACCATTTTTTGCCTCAACTGTTGTTTTTTGTATTAGATTCGATATGTCTTTTGACTGAAATGAATGCTTAAATGTTTCTAAGTGATAAGCCACACCTAATGAAAATGATTTTCCAATTTTTTTAGCTAAAGCAAAATCTGTAGATGTCAGTTGAAACTGTGAATTGTCTGAATAATCACTTTCATTCTCCCAAATATAAGGTTGACTCATTCCACCTGCCAGCACCCATGAGCCCATTCTTAAAGCTAACGCATATTGAATATAATCCACTGGTTGAGCCTCATCGGCTCGAAGATCTGTTTTTGCCTCTCTATTTGTCGTTCGATTCCAACTTCCACTGAAATCTAATTTCCATTTTTCAAAAGCAAGTCCCGAGGGGTTCCCCAGAATGGCCGTGGCATCATCATCTATAGCGGCAGATGCCCCTCCCATTGCCATCACTCGCGAAGAGCCTTGTGGGGTTAGATTATAAATACCATAGACCTCTTGAGATTGAGCAAACACCCAAGAAGAAAAAAAGACTATTTCCAAGACAATGAATCGAAGAAAAAATCTAGCTATTAGACTTGTCTGAAGCATGTAAGATTGATCCATGGGCTATTTTTAAACAACAATATCTATATGTTGTTTCCTATGACCTACTTAAAATGTATTTCAACACTAATTCTTATAAAGCTCAAGACCTGGAGACCACTGTTTTTCTTTGTCATTTGCTTCTCTTCGAATGCAGAATCAAACAAAAATATTTTTATCGAGCCTTACGTCGGGGTCAGTAAACTTCAAGTTCTCTATAATAATGACTATGATGTTGCCAATGGTTTTCACCTC
>JAGRAB010000028.1 GCA_020435085.1 Bdellovibrionales bacterium
CTTGTTCCTCTTTGAATCTCCATGGCATCTTCACAAAGACCAAAAAAATGACTGCGAAGTAATGTGAGCTCTTGTGCATCAATTTGCACACCCATCTCTTGCCAATGAAAAGTCTCTTCATGGATATTCATTGAGCCAATAAATGCCCTTGATTGATCGATGATCGCCACTTTTTTATTATTTTTTTGGTTTACTCGTGACCAGTACTTCAAAAATCGATCGACAGAACTTGCCTTTAAACCTAAAAAATAAACCATCGGCCAAGGAACAGGGTTAAAAATAAAAACTTGCACTGTGGAATTTGTTGAAAAGGCATTGGCTCGATAAAACCAATCCAGAGAGCCTATACCATCCAATAAAAGACGAACCTGAACCCCTCTTCGACTTGCTCGCTCAAGGGCATTGATAAGGTCGTGTCCTATTTGTGAATCGCGATGAAAAATATAGTACTCAAGTAAGACTTCTGAAGTTGCTTGATCGATAGCATGAATGAGGTCTTCAAAAAAAAGAGCCGACGTGTTGTAAATATTGGTAATGGCCATTGGTACTAGTCTTTAGAAGATTTTTGAGCTCTGCGCTTTTCATCTTGCGAAATCGTCAATGCCACTTGGCCCGAAATATCTTGCAATTGATCAAATTTATCGAGAGCTTTTTCAATATTTCCTTTGAGCTCAATGGTCATTACTGGAACATGTCGATCATGCCACATATAGCGGCCAAGACTTCCTGGGTAAGTTCCTAAAGAGATCCAAGGTAAATTCGAAAAAACAGGAAACTTTAAGCGAGGACCATCGAAATCAAGAACTCCAAGGGGTGTATGCACAGAAATGATTAAGTCTGGCTTAAAATCATTGATATGTTGAATCGAACACTCTGTTTCTGGCTCACTTCCAGCAGAAGGGCCTGGATACCGTCGTGGATCTGATTTTTTCTTTTCTTTCCACCACTTTAAAGCCACATCATCCCAGTCATGAGAGGGATAATTACGATTAATATCGACGCCACTTCCATTAGTCCGAGTTTTCTTTTCATAACCATCGGGGTTCAAAACGGGAATCACTCGCCACTCATTGCGTGGATCAATTCGTGAAAGACGATTCACCCAACCTCTTGCCACAGCTCCTGAAGCAACTTCATCTCCGTGCGTGAGGGCAAATGTGAGAATTCTCTCCCCGCCTGGTTTTCTTGCTGGTCTATTATAGTGATAAATCGGTTTTCCACTTCGAGAAAAACAACCCTGAAGCTGCTCGACATTTTTACAAACTTCATCCGTAAGGTTTTTATCATACTGTCCTGGAAATGATTTTAAATCTTTCAGACAAATTTTTTGAAGCTCTTCTTGAGTCATTTGCTTCTTGAGCACCCGTTGAACGGATGCACCACTAACAGATTCTTGCGATGGTGTGGAAGAAAGATTTTGTGAATTTTCTCCCCCCTCACGGCCTTGTTCTTGACCTTGCACCACAATCGCTTTTGCATTTCGCTCCGCTTTATTCGTTGAATGAACGGTATTTGCCGAACAACTCACATTGAGTAAAAATGTGAGTAACAAGAGGAGTTGATTGAAATTCTGCTGGGCTAAAAAAGCTCTCATACTTTTGAAGTCTCTCTTACTCGAGGTTGTAGAAAATTCCTGCTCTGCTTTTATCGATCCGCTAATGCTTTTACTTTTCTTTCACCATGTCCAGTATAGGCACTTAATGGTCGAATCAATCGGTTGTTATTGGCTTGCTCAATAATATGAGCTGCCCAACCTGTAATTCGTGCCATCACAAAGACAGGGGTAAAGAAATCAATTTCAAATCCCATCATATAGTAAGCAGGCCCTGCCGGAAAGTCCAAATTCGGATGAATATTTTTTTGCTCAACCATGACTTTTTCAAGACGATCATACATAAGCATCCACTTTTGTTGTCCAGTCACGTCGGCCATTTTTTGAGCATATTTTTTCATAGTTGGAACGCGAGAATCACCATTTTTATAAACACGATGGCCAAAGCCCATGACTTTTCGTTTGTCTTTCAAGGCTTGAAGCATCCAACTCTCTGCTTTATCTGGATCATCAATCTCTTTCATCATATGCATGACTTGCTCATTGGCACCGCCATGAAGAGGGCCTTTGAGAGCACCAATACCACCCACAACAGCTGAGTACATATCAGACATCGTAGAAGTGATAACTCTTGTAGTGAATGTTGAAGCATTAAAACTGTGCTCAGCATAAAGAATTAATGACACATCAAAGGCCTTCACGACTTCTTTGGCGGGCACTTCACCAAAACACATCTTAAAGAAGTTTTCAGAAAAACTTAAATGAGGATCTGGAGCAATGATGTCTTGGCCTTTTTTCGTTCGAAAATCGGCTGCAATCATTGTGGGAATTTTTGCCAAGAGGTTAATCGCCCGGTTCATTTTCTCATCACCGTCGTTATCCCAGTGATTCGAGTCTTCTGTGCCCAAATAACTGACAGCTGTTCGAATGGAATCCATGGGATGACATTCTTTATTAAAAGATTGAATCACTTGAGTGAGGTTTTTAGAAATCCCTCGAAGGCTTCTTTCTTTTTTAGAAAACTCCGCTAACTGTGATTTATTCGGTAATTCACCATTCCATAACACGTAAGCGACTTCTTCGAAGTTGCAGTTTTCTGCCAAATCTTGAACGGGATAGCCACGATAAACAAGAGAGTTGATATCTGGCATCACTTTTGAAATAGATGTTTCATCAACAACAACTCCATCTAATCCTTTTTTCACATTCACTTCTGACATGGTTTTCTCCTTGTTTTTCAAAACATTATTTCAACGTAAAATTATAAATACTTTGATCAAAACTGTTATAATCTTCATAGCGAACTAATTCGTATAAACGTTTTCTATGTTGCATCTTATCTAATAAATGCTCTTGGGTTCCTGACGTCTTTATTTCACGAAAGGCATCTTCCACGGCTTTTAAAGCGAGTCGCAAACTTGTCACTGGATAAATCACCAAATTAAAACCCACATTTTCAAGAGTTTTTATATCTAAAAGAGGGCTTTTTCCAAACTCTGTCATATTCGCAAGCAATGGTACACTCACGGCTTTTCGAAATTTTTCAAACTCTTCTGGGCCTTGCAATGCCTCTGGAAAAATCATTTCTGCACCAGCATCCACATAAGCTTTAGCACGATCAATGGCTTTATCCAAACCTTCGCCGGCTCTTGCGTCTGTTCGTGCGATCAATAAAAAGTTTTTATCACGTTTGGCATTGGCAGCTGCTTTGACTTTTCTTACCATTTCTGATGTTTCAACAATTTGCTTATTGTCTAAGTGACCACATCTTTTTGGGTTCACTTGATCTTCTAAGTGGCAACCAGAAAGTCCCAACTCTTCGAGCTCCATAATGGTGCGAGCGACACTCATGGTCTCACCAAATCCGGTATCGATATCGATAATAGCTGGTAAGTTTGTGACTCGAGCGATTTGCCTTCCACGTCCACTCACCTCACTGAGTGTTGTCAGACCAATATCCGGATAGCCAAGGTCATTGGATAACACAGCCCCCGAAATATAAACCCCATCAAAACCAATATCTTCGATAAGTTGAGCCACGATGGGAGAAAAAGCTCCAGGAAACCGTAAGAACTTTCCTGAGTTGAGTTGATCTCTCAGGGCTTTTCGTTTTTGCTCCGGTGTTTTGGTTTCAAATAACATTAAAAAATCCCTTGAGTATCACGTTCTGACTGAATCATTTTATCCAATGGCACTTGTACGTTGAGTTGCATAATTTGCTCAGCACTGAGATTTTTTAAGTCTTGCACCAAATCTAAAAAGCGATTGCGTTCGTCTTTGGTAATGATCTCTTCAGTGAGTGTATCAAATTTATGAATGTAGTTTTTGCGGACAAAGGGGCGAGCTCCGGCGGGATGAGCATTCGCCACCGCCATTTCATCTTCGATCACTTGGCCATCGTTCATTGTCACAACGACCTTGGCACCAAAAGCTTTTTTATTCGGATCTGGGTCATGATATCGCTCCGTCCACTTGGGGTCTTCGACAGTACTGATTTTATGCCACAACTTCACAGTGTCTGGACGCTTAGCTCTTTCGGGAGCATAGCTTTTTACGTGATGCCATTCACCATCTTGAAGGGCCACGGCAAAAATATACATGATGGAGTGATCGAGAGTTTCGCGGCTCGCATTGGGATCCATTTTTTGTGGATCGCCTGCACCGGTTCCAATCACATAGTGTGTGTGATGAGAGGTGTGAAGAACAATCGATTTTACATTGTCAAAGTTGCCAATTTTGTCTTTAAGTCGAAACGCCAAATCAATTAATGCCTGTGATTGATACTCGGCCGAGTGTTCTTTTGTGTAGGTTTCAAGGATCGCCCGTTTTTCTTCACCACCTTCAGGAAGTGGCACTTCGTAGCGGCCATCTTTACCATCAAGCATATAGGCAATCACACTGTCTTCTCCTTCATAAATAGGAGACGGAGCCCCTTCGCCGCGCATGCAGCGATCCACAGCTTCAATGGCTAATTTTCCTGCATGCGCAGGAGCGTAGGCCTTCCAAGAAGAGATTTCACCTTTTCGCGACTGACGAGTTGAGAACGAAACATGAAGAGCTTGTTGAATGGATTGATAAATAGTTTCTGTACTCAAACCCAATAATGTTCCTATTCCCGCCGCCTGTGCTGGGCAAAGATGAGCAATATGATCTTTTTTATGTTTATGAAGGCAAATGCCTTTGACCAAATTCACGTGCAGCTCATAACCAGTCACTATGCCTTTGAGTAATGATTTGCCATCTTTTTCTAATTGCTGAGCCACTGCAAGAATAGGAGGAATGTTATCACCAGGGTGAGAGTAGTCGGCGGCTAAAAATGTATCGTGATAATCAAGCTCACGCACAGCCGTGCCGTTGGCCCATGCGGCCCACTCAGCATTAAACTTTTGACTGTTTGGCATTCCAAAAACAGTGGCACCACGACCACCACCTGGATGTGCTAGAGCTTGTGACCTTGCATTGGCCACTGGCTGACGGTTGACAGAGGCCACAGCCACAGAGGCATTATCAATAATTCGATTGATCACCATGTCTTCCACTTCACTGGAAATAGCCACATCATCAGTAGCGACTTTTGCCATTTTCCAAGCGAACTGTTCTTCACGAGGGAGGTTTTCTTTGGATGGATACACACGAATTAAATGCTTCTTCACAGACTGTTACTCCTTAAAAATAAATTCATAATATAGTTACGGGGGACAAGCTATCTGTCGCCAGAAAAAGAGTCAACGTCTCTGAAAACACTTAGGAATTTTGAGAATGAAATGAGAATATTTTTGGATCGAAATCACTTAATTTGATGAGTTTTACGGCAACAAGCCTTTGAGATGCTTGCGCCGCGCATTAATTTGCTACTAGAACTCAATTATTAGTTTTAAATTTCTAAGGCAAACCAATGGTGATGTAGAGACCAAAAGCATTTCCATTCTTCTTGGCTCCTCCGTCTTTAGGAATGAAATCTCTGATATTATATCTGACTCCAAAAGAAACCATGCCTTCGCTCCTTGGGTTTTCCAAGATTTTCTCAATAGCCAAAATATAACCAAGTTCATTCTTATATTTTCGATGAATGTCAGAGCGACTCCCCTCACCTTCGAGCTTTGAAGACGTATAGTAAGAAACTCCATATCCTAAGCGAAAGTTATCTCTTTTATTTTTATAAAAGTACATCAACTCCAAGGGAATATGTATCCAATTGACATCGCCTTGATCCTCATCTGTATCCCAAGTCAACTTATAAGAAAGAGTCAATTGAGCTTCAAAGGCATGCGGGTCGGTATCAGAAACTGTTACGATGGTTCCTCCAGAAAAAAAGAATCCCGTACCCGCACGTAAATCAAAATCACTTTGGTCGCTTTGCTCATGAAGGGAGTCACCCCCTCCATCAAATCCTATTTGAGCAAGTGGAGTAAAAACTCTTGCTTGCGAAGGGATAGAAAAAATTATTGCTAAAAAACCGATACTTGCTTTTAACAAATTACTGGCCCTTGATCATTTTTTCGATTTGGTCCGCTAATTTGTTTAAGGCATTCTTTTTTGCCTTTTCAATAAGAAATTTGTCGTTCTCTCCAAAGGCTGCAATGTAGGTATTTTCATCAATTCCCTCAGACTCAGCCGTGATGTATAAGAACTCATTTCGAACATCCCACATAGACGCATTTGCCAGAAATAGCGTATCTGCTTTCGAGCCTGGAACAAAAAGAGCCGGGGCCAAAAGAATATAAGTCCAACCCCAATGATTTATATACCTATCAACATCTGCAATTCCGCTAAAGATAAGTACTGCATCGGCACCATGTTTGGCAGCCGCCATTCGAACGGATTTAATATCTTCTTCTTGAACGAGAGAGTTAATAATTGGAAACACTTGAGAAACAACTTTTTCACTTTTAAGTTTTTCGATCATTTGTAGTAACGCTTCTTTGTCCTCTTCACTCCATCTCCATGCTGGATTCGCAACTCGGCTTTGAACTGGATTTTTAAAATAAACAGCGAGCTTAAATGGTTTTGGTAAATTAGATTTTCTTTTTAAAGTTTTGGCGATCTCTGCATCATCCGTCACTGGATTGACCACACCAATTTGTTTTTTTAATTCACCTCTATTAAACCCCTTCCCCTTGCTCGAACAGCCAATGCAGATAAATACAAAAACCCAAAGAAAGGCATACCGTCGTCTCATAAAATCCCCCTATTTATCTCAATTCATAATCGAATGATTCAATTTAGACAATCTTTAATACTCAAACCGATATACGTTAATGCCTTATCTATAGCAAAAGCAGTATGGGAAAACAGCCATCTTTCGGTTTTTTTAAATCATCTCATTGGGACTTACTAACTTATCAAGTCACCGGCATGGGGTTCTCTGGGCGGAGCTTTGTTCAGAAAGCTAGGAGAAAAGTTGTAAGTACGATTAAATTGCAGCGACAAGTGTTACACTCGCGCCGCTTAATTTTTTATTTGCCTATTTATAAATTTAGATGAGTTTCTTTACCTCGCTATTCATGAACCTCACAGTTAACAAGTACCTCTTCCCTGCCTTTTTTGAGTAACGCAGAATAACGTTTTTCATTAGCTATATCATTGCCAGAGGATTGTGCCACAGAGTTTCCCTTAGAAATTGAAATTCCTAAAGAATAAAGATCGGAACACTCACCGTCGTCAGCCGCACATAATTGACCAAGCCCAAGAGTGACTTTAAAACCTTTGATCTTGATCTCTTTTGGCTCAAATGTTTTTTCTAATTTTACAGTTCCATAAATGGGTTTCTGGTTCGCATCGAGATATCCGTTACTATCTAATTTTGTATAACTTAATCCACAAGACACTGTTGGCTGCCCTGCAAAAGCACTTGTTGAGCTTATGATGGCACTCATTGCAAATGCAGTGATTGCTAAATTCTTGAGATATGTTTGTTTCATTGTTATTCTCCTTTTAAAAGTTTTAAATGCCTCTTGGGCATAATTAATTATTCACTGAGTTCAATTGGCGACAAACGAACGTGAAATTATTGAGTTCGACTTCTCGCCTTCCATCTTTATAAATTTTAAAATTTGCAAATTGAAAATTATCACCCACTCGAATCCCAAACATGGCATATTTATATGAGCTTCTTTTCTGCTTTACGGAACCAAAACCTATCGCCGCCTGAGGGCCTTCATTTATAATTTGACCATTTTTTAGCACTTGAATATTTGTAAAAGCTGTTATCCAAAAATCTTCTGCCTGCTCGACAACAATAGAAATATTTGTTTCTGAAGAGGTACAAAGTTCTTCAGAATAAGCCCATTCGGATCCAACGATAATAAACATTAAAAGTATGTTGAGAGTTGATTTTAATTTCATAAAACTCCTCCTTTCTAAGGCCGCGATTACTTATAGCGGCTGTGATACTAACGGTTCCATTAGAAGCCAATGGGATCTCCACCCACTTCAATTTCAGAACAAACAAATGTATCTTCAATTGATTTTATTTTTTTGTTCTTAATATAAGGTTGATGAAGTGCTTTACCACCGCGTTTTTGCGTGATTTTAATTCTTGAAACCCGCATTCCCTGTGCATCAAGCTTCAGTTCAACGCTTTCATTAATAATTACATCTTTTCCTTCTTGATATCTCATTGAAGAAACGGTTTCGTTTTGAGTGGCTTGGTCATATTCACTGTCTAAAACAATCGACACCTCTCCTTGACCTTTTAGATATTCACCCTGATTCCAATCATAGTTTTTTTGCGTAAAAATTTTAATAGTTCCATTACTATTAAGACAGTAAGTGAATTCACTTGGTGGTCCCGCGTAAGCCGAGATTCCAAAACATAAAAATGATAATTGAAATAAAAGTGCTTTTGTTAGTTTCATGCTTTTCTCCTTTAAAAATTTATAGAGGCACTTTACAACGCATAGCATTGTAAAGTATATTATTTAGAAATATGTTTTATTGATTTAATTTACTTTTAATAAAGATTAGTTATGGATATTTTTGGATACACGGAATACAGAAAGGCGTTTGCTGACCTGTTCTCGCATTTAAAAGAGATGCGAGGCCAGCGGTGGTCAATTGCTTTGCTTGCAAAAAACTTAGGAATTCAAGCTAGTTATGTGACAAATGTCACAAAAGAGCGCGCCCACTTCTCAGCCGATCAAATTCATATGATCGGCGAGTCTATTGGCCTTTCCAATTTAGAAACTGAGTTTTTAGTACTCCTTATGGAGTGGGAAAGAAGCACTTTTCTCCAGAGGAAAAAACAGCTCAAAAAACAGATTGCAGAGTTCCAACACCGACACCTGAGCTCACAGAGGTATGTGGAAAGTAACAAGCTTTCACTAAGCGACACGGACCTTCAAACTTATTATCTAGATCCTCATATTGAGCTTATTCATCTCTACCTTGGCCTTCCTGGAAAAAGTCAGAATGAAAAAGACATCGCTGGAATATTCCACCTCAGTCCTGAATCTGTGGGACAAATTATTGATTTTCTCCAGAGCAAAAAACTCATTGAATTTCAAAATGGCCGCTGGGTTCGTCATCGCATTCAACAGCACCTTTCAGCAGAATCTCCACTTTGCCAACCTCACCAACAACTTGTTCGCTTTCAAACTATTGAGAAATTAGGGCGTCTTGAAAAGCAAGATCTCTATACTTTTATGGCCACTGTAACCATGGATGAAGACACTCGCCTTCAAATTCAGGCTCAGTTTTTAAAATTTCTTAAAAAAGCAGAATCTCTTGTAAAAAGCAGTAAACCTAAAGGCATTTATCAACTTCAGTTTGATATGTTTCCTTGGTTTAAAGGTGATTAGAAGTTTGTGCGAATTTCTCAAAAAATGTATTTTCTTATTAGGAGCTGTTGAAAGTTCATTTATTAGGTTCAACCATAGCATCACAGTATTGAAGAGCTTTTTCCATTAAATTGGGCTCTCGTAAAAGGTATTGAGCATCTTCCAACATTATACATGCCACAGACATTGCTGCATTAAACTCTTGTTTGGATGCCTCAGGATTCATAACAAGATCAGAATTAAAAACTTTCATAGAGTTTTCAAGGAGGTACCGTGTCCAATATAAAAAGCTCTCTTCTTCGTTAAGGCTTGGTGTGATTTTCTCAGGAGATAAAATTTCATCCCGACAAAGATTTGAATCTTTACCTGCTTCTCGGCACTGACCAACTAAATCTCGATATTTTGTATTTAAAAAATAAAATGTGGAATAATGTTTTTGAGCCAGCTTTCCTTTTTCTACTTTGGGTGGCGCGCTTAAGGCAAAGTATTGAACATAGTCTCCAAGCAACTTAACTAAGTATTCTTTAAAACTAAATAATTCCTTATTTAAAAAAATGGGACTAGAATTTTCTAGGAGAATTTTTACATCATTTGAAAAAAAGTATCTTAGTAAAAACCGAATCTCATCAGAACTCTTATGACCAAATGCTTTCGCTAAAACATAAATTTGTTCATGAAAAACAAGAATGGCTTGGTCAGAAATACTCAGTCGATTAAAATACGACGGGTAAAAGACAACTTTCACAATAATATCTGTTTGAGGAATTACAAACTCCTTTTCACTGATCTGTTTTTTACCATCAACACTCTTTTGATAACGAGTAACAATAGGTACGAGTCGGCAAGAATTTGGCACTGAAGTGCTTGGATTCACTTCTTCGACTTTTTCAAGAGGAAGAGCTGTCACGTTGGTATCCATCCATTCGGAGAACTTTGCCCAATCGGCAGCATATTCTATTTTTTGCATAAACAATGGAAAAAACTTTTTATATACTTTTGTCACTGACGCATAATACTCTTGCCAATTTTTGCTCTGACCGTCCTCCCAAACTTTGAGTCCATCTAATTGCTCCAACTCCCAACTCTCTAGCATTCGAAGCTGGCCTTTATCTAATATTTTGTTGGGAATCAGATTTCCTTCTTTTAAATAAGGATCCGCTAATTTAGCCTCATTTTCTGAAGGGAAACATAAAATACCTGTTCCATTACCTTTGGTACTCCAATCACCATCATATTCCGTTCCTTTTGGGGAATAACCCTTAAGGAAGTTCTCCTTCATGATTTGTTTTTTTAAGATTGAATCTGGTAATAATGCATCTGTACTATTACCATTAGTATTGAACTCAATTTTGTCATTGGATGGACCACCAAATTGACGATCCACAAACTTTTGTATTTCTAAATATTTTCCTGCTTTTTGATTCTGTACGGTGAATCCCCCTGCACCAGATGGGTCATTTGAGCCTTTTCCTGCTTGAACAACTTTTTGAACAAGCGTTTCTTGCCCAGTTGAAGGGACTAAAAAAGGGTTACTCACGTCTTGAGCTATTGCCTCAACAGAGCAACTCATTAAAATAAGTAATGATATAAAGTACCTGCGCATAATATTTTTATTTGCAATTTTGGAGCCAACAGTTCTCTTGACGTTGATATATTATTTTTTAGATAATTTGAAAATCAAAAGCCATGTGGAGATTATTTTCCTCAATAATGAGCCCGTGAGCTGAGGGTTTCGCTTTTAAAAATAACGCAACTCTCAACCAACCGTCGGCTGGCCCCTAGCGGATATTGAGCATTGTTAAACAAAGAGTGTGTTCGAATAAAGTGATGGGAATCTTTAACCCGGAATTCTTTTTTAGGGCTTGAACTTCTGCTCCAGTTGGTGAACCAAGAAATATTTTTTTCTCGATTTTAGGTGTGGGTTCGTTACGATGCTGTAAATGATAACTGGTCAACATTGCTTTAATAATCGTTGAAGTGACAGTCATGGCAGTGCCTTCGGGCGAGGTTTCAGTACTACCTTTTGACTTTGAAAAATCAATAAAAGACTGAGAAAAGCCAAAAACAATATCGCATTTTCCACAGTGACCTTTTACTGAAAAATAAGAAAGTACATCTCCAATAAAATCTTCATCAATGGGTTTGACAATGGGTGATTCAACCACAGGAACAGCCTCAGAGAGCTCACTTAAAATTTTTTTTGCGGCACTAACGGTTTCGTTGAAAAGACCTGCTGAAATTCGATTATCTAAACGACCAAGTTTTATTTGCGTTTTCACGACGTCGCCAAACTGTTTAAAATCAACAGGTTTTTTTAAAATATGAACGTTAGGATATTTTTCTTGCAAATGAGGCTCGGGGTAGGTGGTAACAATAATAACAGGAGAAAACTTATTCAGTTGAGATTCTCGAACCCACTCAATAAAAGACTCACCATCTCGTTTGGGCATTTTTAAGTCTGTGATAATGCAATCAAAGGCTTGATTGTCGAGCTTGCCGGTAGCTTGAACTCCATCAGAAGCCTCAACAATGCGCAACTCACCATCAAATTGATCGATTAAATCTTCAACAAGTAATTCTCGAATATCCTTGTCGTCTTCAACAACAAGAACCCATTTGTCTTTCCGTGCGGCACTCATATGAAATTCTTCGGTCATAAAGTTTAAAAAGAGAAGTCCAAATTTAAAACAAGATGTGTTTTTAAAAGGGGTTTAAATAGTGATTGAGTTGTAAAAGATCCCAGTTTGGAACAAATCGAGAAAGTAACTTGTGTAAGTAATGGCCATGGGGAGTGCCTTCGCGAAGGTGCTTGGCACAGATGTTTGCTGCGGCGAGAAAGTCTTGCTTATTTCCAGTTTCAAACCAAAGAGCTTCTGGAGCCTTACAAATTTGAACGTGCTCACCGTGATTGAGACCGTAAGTTAAAGCGTCATAAAGAATATTGGAAGGCTGATGAGAGGGGAGGTACTCAAAGATGCGGTCTGAAAAAAGAGCAATACCAAGGTAGTGATAGGCTTTTAATGCAGTATGAGACGAAGATTTTGCAAAGTGATCCACCTCAAAATCATTTTCACGCACAAAAACGCCACCATGAGAAGATCCAGCACTTTTGTGTTCTTGTACGAGAAGGGTTGCAAGAGGTGTATTTTTTGAATGCAATTCAAAAAGGGCTGTAAGTGGATGTTCATTTTGAAACAAGCAAATGGTATCACCATTAAGCGATAAAAAATGGCCATTGCCTTTTAAAAAAGATTCCGTATTTTTTATTCCACCACCACTATCTAGAATATTGGGAGCTTCTAAGGCAAAGTGAGTTTGATACTTGGGACTCACATACTTAAGGGCAGCTGCTTTTATGGTTTCAGGTAAATGGTGTAAGTTAAAGGTGACATCGGTGATATTTAAAGATTCGGCAAGATAAAGAGGGTAACAAAGCCCGGGTATACCCAAAAAAGGGATGGCTGGTTTTGCACGCGTATTTGTATGAGGAAGAAGTCGTTTTCCAAATCCCGCACATAAGATTATTGCGCGCATAGTTCCTCAATGTCGAGCTCATTGACCTTGTGGCCTTTTAAAATGCTGAGAAACTCACCATATTCAGGAAAAATCTCGAGAGTCCTTTTTACTTTTTGAACAGTCGGAACAATGTATTTCAAATACCGAGTGTCTTTACGTAAGTTATAAAAACTCGAAAAGCTACCACAGGCTTTAAAACATCTTTGAACCTTTTGTAAGTGATAAATTTCCATGAACTCATCTAAAGATTGATGAAAGCCAAATGTTTTGGCTTTATCGAGATAGTCACTCAAAATAGCCTGCTCACTGGATTTATTTAACTTTACATAAGAGTCATGAATAAGGCTGACGAGGTCGTATTGAACAGGGCCTAAGCGGGCGTCTTGAAAATCAATAACGCGCATTTGCCCGAGCTTGAGCATTAAGTTTCGTGAATGATAGTCGCGATGAGAAATACGCTTGGGAGCCTGATCTAAGCGGGTGCAAATATCTTGAAAACAACGATCTAAGGTTTTGTGTTGAGCCTCAGATAAAGGAGTATTGCAGATTTGCTCTAAAAGATTTTTACGAGCATAATTCATTTCCCAAAGAAACTTCTCGGTATCAAATTTTATTTTAAAAGCCGTGCAGTTATCAACACGATCATCTGTTGCTGCAAAATGAATTTTTATTAACTCATCAACAGCCTGAAAATAAAAGGGAAGAGTTGTGGTCTGATCCTGACTTTCCCAAAATTTTCTCTCTAAAGTTAGATCACCAAGGTCTTCAAGAAGGATGAGCCCTTTTTCAGGCGATAACCTTAATACTTCTGGAACATTTACTTTATGCTTTTCAAAATGCTTGAGAATATTTAAAAATGGATACTCATCAGGGAGCTGAAATGGCTCCCAGACCATTAAAACATAAGATTTGTCGGCATAAATAATTCGAAAATAACGACGCATACTTGCATCGCCTGCTAAAGGCAAAACTTCAAAAGAACCTTCCTCAAAGGCAAGGTTTAAAAAATCAAGAGCTTCTTGAGAAAGGCCTGTTTTTTTAAGTTCACTAAGAGTCATTCAAAAATTATATGAATAATTTGAAGCAAGGTCTAGAGCCTGTTGACGTTTTATCATGCAAAGGAAGTGTCATCGTTTTTAAATTTGAGTTGTGCTTGACTATAAAACAGTAAGTGGGTTGAGAGGGTCGAGCCGTGGAGACGTAAAATGAGAAAACAATTGAGGTTCAATTTGAGTTTGTAACTCACAGAGATCTTTTGTTGCTCCAAAAATAATACATGGACTTAAGTCAGTGAGGCTTACAATAGAAAGATAATCAGCAAAAAACTTTTGGAGTGGAGCTTGAAGTTCAGCGATATTTGGCACATAGACCGTAATACTTCCAAGTTCGCAGAAAGACTCAATGGAGTTAAATGTATCAGAGCTTAAATCTTTAAGAGGAAGAAAAGCATATCTCTGGGAGTCTTCGTGAATATCATGGGCTTCTGCAAATCGTTTTTTGGGATTTGAGTCAATAATGACTTCAAATGTTGCAGAATGAAAACCTCGACGCTCGGGTCGCTCAGCCTCTCGGAACATTTGAGCGCGTCGTTGAATATATTGATCCATAGGAATAACGTTTGAACTTGACTCCAAGAGATTCATCTTTTGTTCAAGAGAATCCAAAGAGCAAAGCTCAATGGCTGAATAGAGAGTAGATTCGACGATAAGCTCAATCATTTGCTGCATTTTTTTCGTTTCATCCAAAGAGAGATTGCGATTGACGTGGACGGCTCCTAAAAGCTCACCTCGAGGCCGAATGGCAAAGTAATCTCCAGCATTTAATGAGATCATCGTATTTTTTTCGAGAAAAGTTTTTAAAAAAGTGGCTTCGAGGTCTTGGCCAAAAAAGAGATAGTCAACCCGGACATTGAAGATACGCTCAGTCAGCTTTGCCAGTCGAAGTAAAATATTTTGCACAGATTTTTCAACATGGTTTTGGCTTTTATTTTTAAAATTCAATTGTTTTTCCATCCTACCCGCACCGAAATTCGCATTTGATGGGAATGGGTAATACAAGAGATGTGCCGAAAGATTTTTTTAACGACACCAATCACTTTGACTAATTATTGGACGCTAGTGTGAGGGGGAGCCTGTTGAGGAGTGATTTTAAGTACCTAAAAGTATTTAAGATTTTTATTGATGTCTGATATTTACAGGCATTGTATGAAGGATCAACAGATTCGTGATGAATCCCTTACATGGTTTTAAGTAGCGATTTTTAAAGAGTTTTTTTTGGGCAGTTAAGAAATTTTTTTAAAAAAAGGTAAAAAAGGTACCTGCTTCCCTTTTTGGGCCATGGCGCATTATTTAGGAAGTCCAAATTTGCAGGAAATTTGTGGTGTCTCCCAACAAGATGATACGCGCCGCATATCACCCTGTTAGGTGGCACCTTTTGGTTGGTTATTTCAATACTTTTCGTTTATCGAGACCGTACTTCTCAACTTTCATAATGAGCCCCGCCCGGCTAATGCCAAGCTCTTTTGCAAGCTTTGACTTATTCCATCCCGTTCGTCTTAAGCCCTCTTTAATCATTTCTCTTTCGAGATCTTCAAGGGCATCCTTCAACTTTCCATGAACACGAGCTCCTTGAACTTTGCCTTTTTCACTGGCGTCAATAATTTTAGGAGACAACATATCAGCGGTGATTTTTGTTTCCTCGCCGGCCAAAACAATTAAGCGTTCCATTTCGTTTTGAAGCTCTCGCACGTTACCAGGCCAAGCGTAGTCATAAAGTTTTTCAAGAGCGCGCTTGGTAAGAACTTTTTTCAAGCCACCATGACCCTCTCCTTGTGCCTTATTTAAGAAGAATTCAGAAAGTATAGGAATGTCTTCTTTTCTCTCTCTCAAAGGAGGAACACGAATATTGATAACGTTGAGTCGATAGTACAAGTCTTCTCTGAAAGTTCCTTGCTTTTTTTTTTTTTTTATACTGCGAT
>JAGRAB010000320.1 GCA_020435085.1 Bdellovibrionales bacterium
GCTTTTTGAAACTCGTGATTCAAACCAACACCAATCCCTCAAAGATTTCACTTCACATAAAACCCATTGCCCACCTTGACTGATAAAATGCCTATCCACCTCAACACCAAAATATTTTTTATTTCTAGAGAGGAGTTGATATCCCTTTTTTATAAAGCCCTTTTCTACAAGATCCTCTATTTTTGACGAATATTGACGACCTTCGGATATACGACCCATCTATCCCCCCCCCTAGTTTTTTCATCTTTGGTGGGTTTGATTTCTTGCAAAAAAAGCTCCACTTTTTAAAGGTGCTCTTTTACTCCAGAAAATGTCCGTCGGTGGTATTTTGTAGGTCCATATTGAATAATAGCCTCTTTGTGAATTTTTGTAGAATATCCCTTATGTTTTGCAAAACCATATTGAGGAAATTCACCTTCATAATCTGTAATGAATTCATCTCTTGTCACTTTGGCGACAATGGAAGCTGCAGCAATAGGTTCTGCACGAAAGTCTCCTTTTACTAAGGGGGTTTGCACAAAACCCTTCAACCCAGGAATACAAAAGCTTCCATCAACAAGAATATGACCACTCTCTGCTTTCAGACCAAGAACAGCGCGCTTCATAGCTAGTAATGAAGCATTTAAAATATTGAGATCATCAATTTCTTCTACTGTTGCAAAGCCAATGCTCACTCGATGGTTTTTAATAATTTCCAAAGATAATTCTTTTCTTCGTTGAGGAGATATTTTTTTAGAATCTGTAAAGTGTTGGTACGGAAATCCCTCATTTAAAATACATGCCGCCGCATACACTGGTCCCGCAAGACAACCACGCCCCACCTCATCAACACCAATAATTGGTTGCGGAGTTAAATATTTCCAATCAAACTTTTCAAGCTCCATAAAATCCCCTTAAAATGAAAAAGCGACCTTTTCAAGGTCGCTTTTTAAAATATGATTTCATCTTTAAAACTACTCAGAAGCTTTTGTATCAGAAGTCTCTTCTGTGCGACCTGTTCGCTCTTCACCAATAACAAGTTCTGAAGTTAATCGTGCGGCACGTCCTCTTAAAGCTCTTAAGTAAAAAAGTCGTCCTCGACGAACACTTCCTCGAGAAAGCAATTCAATTTTATCAATCGCCGGTGAGTACAAAGGAATTGTTCTTTCAACTCCAACACCACTTGACATTTTTCTCACAGTGAATGAGCGACCAATTCCACTGCCTTGAATTTTAATAACGACACCTTGAAAAACCTGAACTCTTTCTTTTTCACCTTCTTTGATTCTTAAGTGAACGGCAAGCGTATCACCAGAAGAAAATTGAGGGAAACTGCGTTCCGGATGTCTATCGGTTGTGACTCTTCTAATCAGGTCTGTTGTTAAATTAGCCATTACTGTTCTCCAACACAAAAATGAACACAGAGTGTTACCATGCCCCTAACAATCGGTCAAGGCATATACTTACAGCCGATCGAACGCTTAAGTGCCTATAATCATCCATAGAATCGCCTCGAATGGGTTCTAAAAGGAGGTCACAGTGCTCATAAATAGAGTCTGCCAGTCCAAATCCAGTTCCAAAGATCAAAAATAGGGGCTGTTCTGCCCTTTGAGGGTCCCAAAGCCTTTTTCGCAAGTCTGCAAAACCTATAGACTTGACCCCCTCCCGACTTCGGGCACTTGTTGCAATAACAAGGGGTTGCTGCTCGAAGCTTGCCAATGACTCCTCTAAGGTGCCAAAGGGTTTGACAATACCCAATGCCGTCTTTCTCATTGGATTATATCGAGCCCCTGTTCCCAGGGTCCAATGTTCTACCAGGCGAGAGACAAACATCTGCTGCTCTGGAACTTTGTTAATAATGTGGTATTGTTTCACTCCATAAGTCCGAGAGGCTCTTGCAATATCATGTACATCAAAGTTTGTAACATTTGTACAAATAATGCTTCCCGCTTTATCCTTAATAGGCCAGTGAACCAATCCTAAATATAAGTCTGATCGGCTCTCATTCATTATTTATCTCCAAAATTCCTAAAGTTTTTTTTTGGTTTTCTGACAAAGTCTTTGCCCACTTTTTTGCCATTTCCAAAGGTTCTTTATCGGTAGCTAATAACAAATCAGGCCTTTTTAAAAAAGTTCTTATTAAGCTTACTTTTTTTTGAAATTCAATGATTTTTGCATGATCTCCAGAGAATAAAACATCGGGAACATCCATATTTAAAATTTCTCTGGGTCTTGTAAAAGTTGGACACTCTAAATATTGGCTAAAAAAACTATCTTCTTCTGCTGACATTTCATTTCCTAAAACTCCTGGAAGAAGTCGAGCCAAGCTATCAATTACACAAAGTGCTGCTGGCTCACCACCGCTGAGAATATAATCACCAACTGAGAGTTCTTCATCGCAATATTCTGCAATAAATCTCTGATCGATTCCAGAATAACGGCCACAAATTAAAGTTAATGGTTTCGAAAGCTCAATATATTCTTTTGCTACTTTCGAAGTAAATGGACGTCCCGAAGGAGATAATACAACAACGTGCCCTTTTTGATCCCCTAACGACTCTATGGCTTTCATTAAAGGTTCTACTTTCATAACCATACCATCACCGCCACCAAAAGGACGATCATCGACAGTTTGATGAACATCGTTTGTAAAAATTCTTGGATTAATAAAATTTACCTGAAGCTTTTCTTTTTTTAAAGCTCCCGAAAGTACTCCACAAGCAAATGGTGTTTCAAAGAATTGAGAAAATAAAGTCACTAAGTTAATTTTCATCAAATAGCCCATCAGGCAGATTCATTAAAATCCACTTTTCTTCCTTATTTATTTCCTGAATAAATGCATCGACAAACGGAATCAGGTAAGAGTTTCCATTTTTTTCAACAATCAATAAATCATGAGCTCCATTATCTTGAAAGCCAATAATAGGTCCAATAACTCCTATTGTAGAATCTCGCACCTCAAACCCTTCCACTTCTACAAGAAATGGTTTGGAAGCATCATCACTAATAAGAATATCCTTTGGAATCAAAAACTCTGCCTTCTTCCACTGCTCCGACTGATTTCTATTATTAAACCCTTCAGGAAGAAGAATAAGCCCCTCTTTATGAGACTTTACTCTTTTGATTAGGAAAACTTGTTCAGAGCCATCGTTTATTTTAAGTTGAAAGGTTTTCAGTTCAGCAAGCCATTCCGCTTTTTTTGAAAAAAGCTGAACATAAATTTCCCCCTTAATGCCGTGAGCACTTTTAACCCATCCCACAGGATACCAATCCAACCTAAAACTCCCAGTTAGCGCGATGCAACAATAAATGATGAAAAAGAAATACACAAGACTAAAACCGCCACAATTAAAACTGGGGCAGTTTTAAAAGAAAAACCCCTAAAGAGATATCCTTAGGGGCTTCATAAAGATCACAAATAGAAAATGAATTACTCAACGATTTCTAAAACACTTCGTTTTTGTAACTTTGTGCTCGCAGCATTGAGAATGGTTCGCATAGAGCGAGCTGTTCTGCCCTGCTTTCCAATCACTTTTCCTAAATCTTCTTTAGCAACTTTTAGCTCTACAACTGTGGTTTGCTCTCCCACAACTTCATTGACATCAACATCATCAGGGTTATCAACCAATGATTTTGCCATAAATTCTACAAGATCTCGAAGGCTAGATGGATCCATTTCAGCGTTCTCCTCATTTGAACAGTGTTAAAAAGTCGTTA
>JAGRAB010000321.1 GCA_020435085.1 Bdellovibrionales bacterium
ATATGCCCCCACTCTTTAGCACTGGAGACAGATTTTTTTTCATCAATATAAGTCACCTCCATGACTAAAATTTGTGCGCTCTTAACGTCTTCCGAAAGGTCTAAAAACTCAATTTGAGTATCACCCGTAAAGGCCAAAAGAGGTTCGCTGAAGTACTGTTCTAACTCCACGCCTTTTTCACGAAGCTCCACCAATTGCTGACGATGAAGAGTTTTAAATTCATTTTTTAAATTTTTTCGTTTTTTATAAATGCAATACCCTTGGGATGACACGCGATGAACTGTTGGAAAAGCTCTAAAGAATAAAGCACCTTTTAAAGGATAATCCACACCAGTCTCGACGCCTGTGAATTGGTACTGATATTGATGCCCCTCAATTTGCTCCCAAGTTCTCATAATCAACTTCATAGGTTCCACCATGCTGGGGTGCATATAAAATTGAGGGGTTCTTTGCCCTGTCAGTGCTTTTTGAGAAATGATATAAGGAATTCCAGCTGCATGATCCATATGTGAGTGAGTTATTAAATAATATGGAACTGTATAAGCCCATGGAAGCCCTTGTGCCACATCAAAGGCCACACCTAACTCCGGGCAAACGAAACTTGTTGAAATACCCGCTGTTGAATTACCCACCAAACTTAATTGCTTGTGCTTCCAAACTCGTTTGTAAATGGAGTTCATCATACTATGGCTCATTGGTTATTTGTAAGAATCACAAAAATAATTCCTTGGGGCTTGTAGTTAACTCATCATATAACTTGCGCACTCAATCTAGATGAAAACATATTGAAATCCAAGTGAAAGGATATTTTTTTATTTTTATCCAAAAACCGCGTTTTATTGACCTTTCAAAAAAGATTCTTAATACCTGAATTTTCCTTTCCCCTTTCTATAGGAGTACTTATGCAAAAAGAAAAAAAATCTATTATTTTATTCTCCGTTCTATCGAGTCTTTTGATAGCCAATTTCTTCATTTTTTCAGCATTGGCCCAAGCCCAATCATCTTCTTCATTAAAATCAGAAATTGAACAGCTGAAAAAAGAAATTTCTGATTTAAAAAAACAAACATCTGAACAAAATCAAAGTCTCATTGATGAAGTGGCCCTTCTTAAAACCACAAAAGATATTCCAGCTCTTGGAACAGAAGATCAAACGCAATCACAAATGGGACTGGCCGCCTCTAAAGTGTATTACTCCAACGCAAAGGTTTCCATAGGTGGTTATGGTGAGGCCGTCTATAAAGATGATCGTCGCCAAGGACAAGCTAACACAACAGATCTGTATCGATTCGTTCCCTATATTGGCTATCGTTTTAATGACTGGATTGTCTTGAACTCAGAACTTGAATTTGAACATGGCGGAGCGGATGAAGGCTCTGGTGAAGCCGCTGTTGAATTTATGTATCTTGATTTTTTGCTTCATCCGGCAGCAAACATTCGAGTAGGAAATTACTTAATCCCTGTGGGACTCACAAATTTAAAACATGAGCCTACATATTTTGGTTCCGTCTATCGCCCTCTTGTTGAGACAAATATTATTCCATCAACTTGGCATGAAAATGGAATTCTTGTTTATGGAAATGCCTCCGAAGACTTTTCTTATCAAGCAGGTATCTTTGCCTCTCCTTTAGCCACTGAAGCCAGTACTTCTACTGCCAACTTTAGCAATTCCAGTTGGATTCGCGGCGGACGACAATCTGGAGCACAAGCCAAAGCTGAAGATTTTTCTGGCGTGATTCGTCTCGACTACTCGGGCCTTCCTTTTTCAAATATTGGTGCTTCATTTATTTATGGTGATAGTTCCCAAGACGTTTCAGGACTTTCCAACCTCACATATACACTTTGGGAAGTTCATGCTGAATCACGATGGAAAGGCTTTGATTGGAACGCCCTTTACACGCAAGGGACTCTTGCTGGGGCGGGTGAACTTATTTCCACGAATCCTATTGGAGAAACTGTTGAGGGATGGTATACAACATTCTCTTACGACCTTATGCAACTTTGCTCAGACACAACCTACCAACTCCCTGTTTTTATTCGATACTCAGAATATGACACTAACAAAGACGTCCCCACAGGCCAAACTCGCAATAAAAGTTTAAGCAAAAAAGTGACAACTGTGGGAATCAATTATAAACCTCATTCTCAGGTCGTTTTAAAAGCTGACTTCCAATCTATTGATACAGAAGCTGGCTACGAAAAAGATTTATTGAGCTTAGGAATGGGATTTGTTTTCTAAATTTTTAGAAGCGGCCATAAAACCGCTTTTCTTTTTGTTGGTAAGTTTTGGGATCTCCACTTTTGCAAAGGCGGAACTACTTGTTTCGCCAGAAAAAGCTTTAGGCTTAAAATATGGCCCCGATGTGGAAATCACCAAAAAAAATATCTCAATCACTGAAGCTCAACTCAAAGAACTAATCAAAAAAGTTCAAGCACCGCTTGAAAGTAAAGTTTATACATTCTACATCATTGAAAGTAAATCTGATAAAAAGACCATTGGATATGGAGCCCTCTTAACTGATACAGTCAGAGCCCACAACCAAACTGTTTTATTTTATCTCACTCCTGATGGCGGGCTCGACGGTGCTGAATTGATCGCCTATTATGAACCCCCAGAATACAAAGTGTCTTCTGAGTGGATGAATAAAAATTTAAAAGGGAAAACTCAAAAATCCCCCTTAAAGCCAGGCGATGATCTCCCCGTTGTGACAGGTTCCACGCTGACCATTGAGTCTTTAAGTCGACTCTCTCGTCTGGCCCTTGCTCTTTGGCAAATTCCGTTTGAGAAATCAAAGCCAACACAGTAAACTCTCCTTTATATGAAATTTTTATTTTCCCGGGATTTGCGAGAACTCCCACATATTCGACTCTCTCTTATTTTCTATATGATCTCCATTTTCATATTTTGGGGCTTGAATTGGCCCTATGAAGCCACCACGTTTGGACTCTTTCCAAAAGACATTCAAATGCACCTTCTGGGCAACCCCGATCTCTTTGCAGCCCCTATGGAAGTCTCTGCCCTTCTTTTAAATATTCATATTCGACTTTTTCTCTATACC
>JAGRAB010000322.1 GCA_020435085.1 Bdellovibrionales bacterium
CGTATACAATTCAGGATCAAAGGCAATTCGGCCAGGTGCTTTAATGGATTTAAAAAGCTCTTTCTCCTCGACCTCTTTTAGTTTCACACCAATCATCTGTTGCTTATTTAATTTCAATTTGACTTCAGACCGTCCCTCTGGAGTCATCATCCTATGGTCATGATGACTCTCCTCTACATCTGATTTCATGGAATCTTGTGACTCATCATTTGAATGATTTTCATGCTCTTCCATTTCACTGGCAAGTATAAGGTTCATACCACAAATAGGGCATGTCCCTGGCTTATCTGAAATAACCTGAGGATGCATCGGGCAAATATACTTTGGGTTTTCCTGAGTATGTTTTCTATGTTGGTGTTGACTTAATCCTTCATTTCGGTGAGACCACCAAAAAGCAACTCCTCCAATAAAAGCAAAAATAACAATAGATATTATAATTTTATTTTTCATTATTCACCTCTTGAGCCCTCTCAAGGTTGGAAACTTCAAAGCCAATAACACTTTCTAATTGACTGAGATACATCACGTATTGATTGAGAGATTTATAGTAACCTGTTTTAATACGGTAAAGAGCTCTCTCACTATCAAGCAGATCCAAAAATGAAGTTCTGTTTGCTTGATAAGCGGAGCGACTCGAATTGTATGCCCCTTGAGCTTGAGGGAGAAGACTTGTTTTATAAATTGTTAGTGTTTTTAACCCAGTCTTTACTTTTCCAAGTAAATCTTTTACATCTGCCGTGAGCTTTAAACTCAAATCATTAAACCCATACTCCTTGGATATCTTTTTTGACTTGGCTGCTGATGCATTTGAATACTGATTCCAAAACCAGAGTGGAATAGAAATTCCAACTGAAAAAATACTGGAGTCACTTGGGTCCCCAGAGATTCTTTGTTGATACTGAACTTGAAAGTCAGGCACATACTCCCATTGAGCCAATCTCCATTTTGTTGTTGCTTCTTCAAGCTGAAAGCCTGCAGATTGAAGCATTGGTGAATGAGAAGACAATAGAGATTTTATTTCATCCTCACTTCCCCTCAACTGACTTTCATAGAAATCTGGAGGTACTAATTCAACTTCTGCTAATTTCAAATCTTTCAAGTCTGAGTTATTCATTGCCGCTCGAAGTTTATCTTGAAGAGCTTCTTCCTCTTGACTGAGCCTAATGATTTCTAACTCTAGTTGAGTCAACTCAAAGTGTGCTTTCATGGAGTCAGATTGTGATGTTTTTCCAGCAGCATATTTTTTTTCAGCAACACGGGCGAATTCCTTAACAGATTCAATATTTGCCCTGGTGAGTTGAATTTCTTTTTGAGTGGAATAGATCGAGTAGTAGAGGCTTGCAATCTGACTTCTGATCCTTAGCTTTACCGCTTTTAAAAGAGCACCTGAACTCTTGGCAAAAGCTTTTTGTGCATGAGAACTCATAAAATATTTATTTGGAAATCGAATTTTTTGGGAAATTGTCACATACTGAGTTTTAGCACCACGATCGAGCGTTGATAATCCAATCATTGGCGAGTCTAGGCCAGAAGCCGATGTTGTCAGCGACTCCTGTGCTTTGAGTTCATATTCATGACTTTTTATTTCCTGATTATTTTTTAAAGCCATCTCAATAAGATTATGAAGAGATGGACTCTGAGCATCACTCGCACTAACACTTATTGACTGAAATATCATTATTGCGACAAATAGATATCGCATATCTTTTCTCCTTAAAAATAATTTGAATATATTTTATAAATATAGAGTTAATGTGGAGGAATCCACACGTATAAGAGAGAAATTAAGATACGCGTAATCGTCTAAGAAGAATATATAAACCCAAATATGATTTCGCCCGAACAGTCAGAACTATATCTGGCGGCCTCTCATCGATAATGGCAGGTCGCTTTAAGTAAAAACCTTTAGGGCTCAAATTATACAGATCATGACCATCAAGTGAGTGATTGACTGAAAGAAAAAACTCTTTTTGAGTTAACGAGGATATTTCAAAGCAAAGACTTTCGCTACAGGTATGAGAGTGACTACTTTTTTTATCTAGAGTATTTAATTCTTCACAACAAGAATGATCTATTTTTTCTTTAGCTAATTTTTCTGACTTTTCAGATGCACATTCTCCAAAACACTGATGGGCACTGGCTTGAGAAACCAAAACGGAAAATACAATCATCAAAGTCGTGACGAGCTTCATAACCTTATTTTCCTATACCCTTAGGGGAAATGTCAAGAAAGCCCTATTTTTGTATTAATTAGGAACTGGTCCACTTTCGTGT